>CACYTU010000015.1 GCA_902777355.1 uncultured Lachnospiraceae bacterium
TTCTCCACATATCCTGACTGGACAAAGTCGATATAATCGTTTTTTGATCCTTTTAGTCAGGAGCGTTCACTCGTGGAACGAGTTTTGCAACTACCTATTGATGCAAAATAATCGGTTCTCCCCAGCCGACAGTGTAAGCCGAGCAGCATCCGATCCCATGTAACGGGGTACGGAAGACTGTGGCTGAACTGTATGACTGTGGATGAACCGTAAGACTGACTTATTTATTCTTCATCGCGCAATACCCGTGACTTCAAAACAGCCGCAGGATAAGCCCGCAAAAGGGAAATTCACTTCATCGCGCAATGACCGTGACTTCAAAACAGCCGCGGGATAAGCCCGCAAAAGGGAAACTCACTTCATTGCGCAAAGCCCTTGACTTCAAAACAGTCGTGGGACAGGCTCGAAAAAGGGAAAACCTGAAGAATCGTTTTTAAAATTTCAGTTTATAGCTGCCGTCGCCTTTTCCCTCGATGGAGGAAGAGAACAATACCTTGGCAGCCTCGATCAGGTAAGCAGTGTCCCTGGCGCCGGCGGTCTCATAAGGAGAGTGCATAGCCAGCATGGGAAGTCCGATATCTACAGTGTTCAAAGCTACCTGACTCTGGGAAATATTGCCCAGGGTTGAGCCGCCCAGCATATCTGACCTGTTTGAGAAGGTCTGGAAGGGAACGTCCGCCTGCCGGCAGATGGCCCGCATGACCGCTCCGGAAACCGCGTCAGTGGTGTACTTCTGGTTTGCGCTGTACTTGATGATGATTCCCTTATTGAGATAAGTGCGGTTTGTGGGATCAGTCTTATCTGTATGATTGGGATGAACAGCGTGGGCGTTATCGGCAGATACAAGGAAGCTGGAGGCAATGCTCATGAGGTAATCATCTTCTGTTCTGCCCATTGCCCTGTTTATGCGGTGGAGGGTATCCCTGAGGAATGTGCCTGCCGCCCCCTGCTTTGTGACGGAACCGACCTCTTCATTGTCAAATACACAGTGGACTGCCACGGAATCCCCGGGTTTTGCTTCCAGAAAGCCCTTTAAGGAGGCAAAAGCGCACTGAAGATCGTCCAGCCGGCCGCTTGCGATGAATTCGTTGTTGAGCCCCAGGCTGACAGCGGGCATGCGGTTGTAAAGGAAGAGGTCTGTGTCAAGGATATCCTCAGCCGAAACACCCGCCTCAGATGCGATGAGCTTCAGGAATGTATCGGATTCCCGGCCCTTGTCACAGAAGAGGGGCAGCATGTCGATCTGGGCGTTGAATTTGTATCCGTCATTTACCTGGCGGTTCATATGGATTGCCAGATTTGGAATGATCAGGAGATCGCGGTCTACATTCACAAGCCTTGTCTCAATGCCCTCCCGGGTGCTGACGATGATCCGCCCTGCCACAGAGAGGGGTCTGTCAAACCAGGGGGCACACAGCATGCCGCCATATTTTTCGACATTGAGTTTCACGTACTGTTTATCAACTTCAATATCGGCATTGGTCTTGATCTTAAAGACAGGGGAATCGCTGTGGCTGGCCATCATCTGGAAGCCTGTGTAATCTGCCTTGGGAATCCGGAAAGCGATCAGCGAGGAATCGTTTCTGGTGACATAGTATCCTCTGCCGGCCTCAAGGTTCCACGGCATACCTTCGTATAAGTGGGTCATACCGGCCTGCTTTAAGAGGTCACACATGTTTTTGACTGCAAAAAAAGAGTTGGGGCTGTGATCAAGAAATGAAAACAGTTCTCTGTTAACATTAGAAAAATTCATCTTATACCACCTTTAACTGAATAAAGCTCATGGATAGCCGCAGTGATTATAGCACTGAATTGGAGATGCCGCAACTCCGCAGGGGGGATAAACGCCAGATTACTGTGCAATAACTGCATAAATGTCTGTGCAATCGCTATAGGAGACAGGGGACGGTTCTGTGTCTCCTCCTGTCTCCTCTGGAAAAGCTTAAAAAAAGCCGTACAGAGGCGGATTCTTTTCCTCTGTACGGCCGGGCTGTGCGTCTGTGCTCAGGAGGGATGCTCCTCGAAGGTCATACCGTTTTCAGAGCAGTATTGCTCTGCCCGGCTGCCCTTCCTGCCCCGGATGATCAGGCCGGGACTGCACTCATTAAATGCATCGGCGCTGATTCTGTTCACGCTTTCGGGAATGGTGACGGCTTTCAGGCTTTGGCAGCCGGAAAAAACGCCTTTTTTGATATCGACCACGCTGTCGGGGATGAGGACACTTTCCAATCCTGTGCAGCCGGAAAAGAGCCCTGTGCCCATCCTTTTCAGATTCCGTGGCAGGGTCACTGTTTTCAGGGAGGGACATTTACTGAATGCGCGGGGACCAATTCTGGTGACACTGTCGGGGAGGGTGACGGACTCGAGGCCGGCGCAGGAACAGAAGGCTTCTTCTCCGATTTCCGTGACGCTGTCCGGGATTTCAACGCTCTGCAGGGAGGGATCCTCAAAAAAGGCCTTGTCACCGATGCAGGTCGCATTGTCGGGGATTACCATGCGGGTCCCCTTGCGGTCCCGTCCGGACAAGCGGCTGAAAAGCCTTGTCCTGTATCCCCTGTCTGCCAGCAGGGCAAGGAGATCGCGCAGATATTTTATGCAAAGTTCTCTGGAAGAGGCTTCGAGCGTGACTGCGGGGTCGCAGCCGTGTGAGAATTGAATCACTGCCGAAACCATTTCCATTTCTACATCATTGACACTCCGGATCCACCGGTCGATTTCCTCATCCTGCCTCACGGCTTCGCAGTCATCTGTCAGGATAGAGACATGAAAGGCGGGAAAAGTCATCTTTCTTTTCACAAATCTGTTGTCTGAGCGCACCCAGGACAGGATGATAGAGTGATAGACGGGATTCCCTTCCAGCTGTTCAAAATCCAGGGAACTTCTGTCGTATACGGCATGTGTCAGTATCCTTTTCGCGTAGGTCCCGGGACTGTCCATACGCAGCATTCCTTCAAAGGACGTTGTGGGGAATGCCGCTGCCATGATCAGGCAGTACATGCAGAAAAAATCTTCAAAATAAAGATTTTCAATCTGGTGGCAGCCTTCCGCGTTACAGGCATAGCGGGTGCAGTCCCCGAATTTGAGGCGATTTCCCTCCTGCCTGATCTGCCTGACCGCTTTTCTCGCGTCCTGTAAATCAGGAGTATGGGACATGCTGCGCCTTATAGAATCGTACTCCATCCTGTACCGAGACCATAAAAGTGTAAGATCACTGATCTCCTCGAAGCGGACATACCGTTCCGGATAGTGGATCCAGCCGTCGGCGTTCTGAGGCTTTATGTCGTCAAAAAGAAGCCATTGATCATGGTTGTGGAAGTAAACATAAATCATGGTCCCGGCGATCCGGCGCGCTCTGGCTGCGTCATCCGCTCCGGAAAAGATGAATTCTATTTCTGTTCTTGTACTCATTTTCTATCCCTGCTTTTCTATCCATGTATGGCTTCTGGAGTCTGCGGTCATGGATCTTTTGTTAAATTTTCAGGCCTTTATGCTGTGGCCGCATTTTCGCAGTTACAATTGTCCGGAATATTTTGCAGTCGGAGCTTTGCGGTCATGAAATTGCGGTCATGAAATTGCAGTCATGATATTGCAGTCATGAAATTGCGGTCACAGTGTTCCGGTCCAAAGCTCTTCCATCTGCCTGACCGCGTCTCCGAACACCTGCAGAGCCTCATCGACCGGCTTTGAGGTGGACAGATCCACGCCCGCAATCTTCAGCAGGCTGACCGGATCCTGTGTGCAGCCGCTCCTCAGGAAGTCCAGATAGGGCTTCACGGCGCTTTCGCCCTGTTCCAGAATCCTGTGCGCGATCGCGACGGCGGCAGAGAAGCTGGTGGCATACTGGTAGACGTAGAAGTTGTAATAGAAATGGGGAATTCTGCACCACTCGTAGGCAATCAGAGGATCTGAAACCATGTCCGGGCCGAAATACTGCTTGTTCAGCTCCAGGTATGTGTCACAGAGAGTTCCTGCCGTGAGGGGAGTTCCCTCTTCCGCCATAGCGTTGGTCCTGCGCTCGAATTCCTCGAACATGGTCTGGCGGTAGACCGTTCCCTTGAAGCACTCCAGATAATGATTGATCAGGTACGCCTCCTCTTTTGGATCCTCCGCCCGGGCCAGCAGGTACTCGAGCAGCAGGATCTCGTTGGTGGTCGAAGCGACTTCCGCCACGAAAATCCTGTACTCGGAATTCAGGTGGGACTGGGCGTGAGATGAGTACCAGGTGTGCAGGGAGTGGCCCATCTCATGGACAAGCGTGAAAACATCATCCAGAGTATCCGTGTAGTTTAGCAGCATGTAGGGGTGGACGCCGTAGACGCCGGAAGAGTAGGCGCCCGACCTCTTTCCTTCGTTTTCACATACGTCGATCCAGCGATCCTCATAGGCCTGCCTGACGATGGAAAGATACTCCTCTCCCAGGGGGGCGAGGGCCTTGAGGGAGATCTCTTTGGCCTCTTCATATGTGAATTTCCGGTCGTAATCGGCCACCATGGGCACATATACGTCGTACATGTGCAGCTGGTCCACGCCCAGCATCTTTTTGCGGAGAGAGACATAGCGGTGCATGTGCTCCATGCCGCGGTGAATGCTGTCGATCAGCCGGTCGCAGACAGCGGGGTCCACGTTGTTTGCTCCTACGGCAGCGGCAAAGGAGGAGGGATATTTCCTGGCGCGGGCGTAGAAAATCTGTTTCTTCACCTGACCGTCATAGAGTGCTGCCCAGGTGTTGGCGAACTCACTGTAGCGGGTATAGTATTTTTCAAAAATCTCTTTGCGCAGGGCCCGGTCCGGGGACATCTGCAGCGGCACAAAACGTCCGTTGGAGAGCACGATTACCTTCCCTTCCGCGTCAGTGACAGACGGGAATTTCAGGTCCGCGTTGGAGAGCATTCCAAAACTGTTGTAGGGTGTCTGAGCCATTTCGCCGGCAGAAGCCAGAAGCTGTTCCATCTCCTTGCTCAGGGTGTGTTCCTTCAGGCGGCGGATCTCGCGGATCGTGACATCGTATTCAGAGAGCTTCGGCTCTTCCTGAAAGAAGCGCGCCAGAATATGGTCCGGGATGTCCAGGATCTCCGGCTCCACAAATGCCAGCTCCTCGCTGATCCTGACCGAAGCGCTCTGCACCTTCAGCTGCAGTTCCTGATAATGGGAGTTGCCTGCGTCCTGGTCGTGGCGCATGAGGGCGTAACCGCCCGCCCGGTCCAGTTTCAGAGAGCAGTCATCATACAGCTTCAGCGCCTGATAGAGGCTGTCCGCGCTTTGGCAGAGGCGTCCCTCAAATTCCAGGACTTTGTCCGCAAGCGATTTTGCCTCCTGCAGGTCCTCTTCCCAGAGGGCTTCGTCCGGATAAATATCCTCCAGACGCCATGTCAGTTCTTCCGCTAATTCTTCTCTTTTGGGTAATCTGTCATTCATGTATATTTTCCTCCTTTGACCGGGCGTCTGCCCGGCTTTCCGGGAATGCCGGTTTATTCTTCATCGCGCAAAGCATTATCACAAAATCATTTATGATGTCAGGGTCAAAAGGCGGCTGAGAGAAGTCTGTCTCGTCATTCTTAATTGCGAAGTACCCCTGACTTCAGCCGCAGGATACCTGCACAAAAAGATTTCCTGAAAAAACAATGTGCCGCGATGTCACTATTCTACCACAAAAAAAGGCAGGCTGCCCGAAAGAGAGCCACGGAGCGGGAGCGTCCCGCCGAAACAATGATACACAAAAGGCGTATTGTTTTCAGCAGGCTGTAACACCATATAAAGGATTGGCGGAGAGATCTGTTTTCGGACCGGTGGAATAACTACCGGAGGCATAGTATAATAGACACAAAGCCGGTGAGAGTATAAATACAGCGGCAGATTATTATTGCATAAATACAGCGCTTCAGGAGAGATGAAATATGACAGAGACAAGACCTTATGTGGATTGGAAACTCATGAATGATTTCATGGTGGATGTATTTGAGAAATATGGTGTGCCGAGGGAAGACGGGGCAATCTGTGCGGATGTCCTTTTGGAAAGTGACCGGCGCGGCATTGAGAGCCATGGCTGCAACCGCTTTAAACCGATTTATCTCGACCGTATCAAAAACGGAACGCTTCTTCCTAAAACAAAGATCGAACTCGTAAAAGAGACCCCTACGACGCTCGTTATGGATGCTCATAACGGCTTGGGTATGGTGGCCAGTCATAAGATGATGGAAATGCTGATTTACAAGGCCGGCAAGTACGGTATGGCAGGCGGCACCATCTTCAATTCCACACATTACGGAATAGCGGGATATTGGACGACTATGGCTGCGAAAGCGGGTATGATCGGCATTTCCGGTACCAATGCCAGGCCGTCGGTGGCCCCGACCTTCGGAGTAGAACCCATGATGGGGACCAACCCCATGACATTTACCATACCGACCGATGAAGAATTTGATTTCAATCTGGACTGTGCCACCTGCATCATCCAGAACGGCAAGATCGAGTTCTATGAGAGGATGGGCAAGCCCACGCCAGAGGGCTGTGTGATCGCAAAGGACGGCAGCGTGCCGACAGATTCGGGAATGATCCTGAAAGAGATGCGCAAGGGCAACGTCGCCCTGCTCCCTCTGGGAGGACGGGGAGAGGCGACAGCCGGCTACAAGGGCTATGGCTTCACAACAGTTGTGGAGATCCTGTCTTCAGCCCTGTCGGGAGGTCCCTTTATGAAGGCCCTGAGCGGTGTGTCCGAAGACGGAAGCCCTCAGATGTACAGGCTGGGACATTTCTTCTTTGTGATCAATCCTGAGTTTTTCATGGGCCTCGATACCTTCAGGAAGACTGCGGGAGACATCTGCAGAGGCCTGCGTGCTTCTCAGAAGGAACCCGGAGCGGAACGTATCTACACTGCGGGCGAGAAGGAATGGCTGGCCTGGCAGGACCGCAAAGACAAGGGTGTTCCTGTCGGGGATTCCATCCAGAAAGAACTGATCCAGCTGCGTGACGAATGCGGTCTGACACAGTATACATTCCCGTTTGAGAAGTGACAGGTCAGTCTTTGAAAAATGTATTTCAGCATCTGTAATCACCTGACCGGCAGCTGTAATCATCCGGGCATGTGAACTATGCCCAAATGAACTATGCCCAAATGAACTATGCCCAAATGAACTATGCCCAAATGAACTATGCTCAAATGAACTATGCTCAACCACAAAAATGAAGATAATAAGCAAAGAAAAAATCAAAGATAAAAATCAAAGATAAAAATCAAAGATAAAAACAAAGATAAAAACAAAGATAAAAAAAGAACCGCGGCTCCTTTATGGGAAACTGCGGTTCTTATATTTTATGGGATCTATTTTATGGGATCGTTTTTTACTTTTACGAAATTGTCTGTGTGATGCCTTGCCCCTCCCTGTGGCTTATGCTGCCTGCACCGGCCGGTTGAGGTGAGGCGGCAGGACTGCCTCTGAACTCAAAGGTGCAGGCCGGGTGCGTGCCAACAGAACTTCAGGCTGAATATGAATAAGGGCTGTCAAGGCGTCTGGATGTGGGCAGGCAGGGTGCAGGTCAGGAATCCGTGAAGCTGTCCCCGGACTGCTGTGCCTCGAAGGTGCGGACTGCTGTATCCAGCGCCTTGAGGGTGTCCTCCCCCTCTCCTTTGATATATTTGGCTGTGAATGCCACCGTCGCTTTTCCGGTGGAGTCATAGATACGAATCTGCTCGATCGTGTAATCGCCCACTTTGTATGTGTAGATGCCGGCCGGCAGCTTCTTGCCGCCGATCTCATAGTCTTCCTTCTCCTCGAAGCTGACCAGGCTGTTCCCGTATTTCTCCTTCATATGAGGAGTATACTGCTCTTTGATATATTCGTAGGCTTCGACGATCAGATCTTCGCCCTGGAAGACGATTACGTAGGGGATGCTGCCTTCCTGGCCGGTGTAGACGGTGACGCCGGTTCCTACCTGATAGTCCCAGGGATAGTCCTTTTTCGCCTTGATAGAGAATCCCTGCTGCGGGCACTGGACCTTCTGCAGATCCTTATCGTCGTCCGGGCCTTCGCTTTTGTCAATACTCTTGCCGGCAGTACTGGCAGTATCGGCAGTATCTGTGACTGATACCGCATTGGGATCCAGCTTCAGCTCTCCGCTGATGCCTGCCATTTGGGCGATCATCTCAGCTTCTTTTTTGAGAGCGTCCGCGTAGCCGCCGTCTTTTTTGTCCAGGTTGTCCAGCGTATTGAGGACTTCGTGATTCCTGTCTTTGTCCCATGTGCAGAGGAAAGTGGTGTCCGGAGCAAAGTCATCACTCTCGAGGGTGTAGTAGACAACGTCGTCATCGTCAGGACCGTAGACGAAGTAAATCCGGTAGCATAGTGTAGAGGAATCGGGATCGGGAAGCTCGATCTGAACCAGCTCAGCCTTCTGGTCAACGGTATACCAGTGAACGATGTAATCCTTCTCAGGGTAGGTGGGATTCACATTGTTTTCCTCGCAGACAACTTTCCAGAGAGGATAGAAACCGTTGTGATAGATAGCGCCCAGCACCGAATCCGGTCTGTCGTAGAAGTAGCGGGGCATCATGCTGTGCTCAAATGAGTAGCGGACCTGCTGAGGTGTCCAGGAGGGATTCTGGCTGTCGTCCTCTTCCGCCGCTTCCTTGTCCTCTGAAACCGCATCCGAACCGGCGAGTCCGGATGTGATTCCCTCTGAAGCATTTTCTTCATACGCGCCTGCGGGAGCGGGCGTGCTGTCATCGTCGTCTTCTTTTTTGTTCTGATCGGCATAGAACTTGGCATTCTCGACAACATAGTCGATCTGTCCCAGCATCTCGTCATACTCCGCCCTGATCGCTTCCTCATTGTAAGCGGGATAGTCCGTGGGGAGCCTCAGATAGTAATTCATTGCCGACTCTTCACAGAAGCCTATGTATCTAAAGGAAGGCAGCTTAGAGAAGTCGTGGTTTACACTGGCTCCCAGCTCAAACAGAAAACCTCCGTTTTTTATGCCCTCTTTCAAATAATTTTCATGGCTGGAAATCTGGTAGAAAGAGACGCCGCTTTCATCCTGCTCGGCCATGACTTTTCCGCGCCATGACGCAGGCAGGGTCAGTGAAAGCTCCTGGAAATAGTAGATGAGGTCTCCGTTCTCAAGTATGTCGTCTGTATAGTCAAAAAAAGATCCGGTTTGGGCACTTACCGGCATTACGATTAGTACCAGCGCAAGTAAAACAGCTATCAGTCGTTTCATTGAAAGATACCTCCTCTTATACGAATAAACGGCAGTGGTTTCGGGTGCCCGAAACGCTCGAAGCATTGCGTAGCTTTAATCTATGAGTCTGTATACAATGTTTGCGACGACAATTATGAATCAATTATACTATATTCTGGTAAAAACTGATAAAAAATGAGTTAGCTTTTATTAAAATTCAGTAAAATCATCTGTTTTTCTTGCTGTAGACACTCCATTTTTGTCCCCTGAATCCGGTGGCAGGTGACACTCTGACCATAAATCTTCCACGGGAAACTTGCAGATTCGGAGTTTGACATGGCAAAATATAGTAACAGGAAACAGCAGAGAGAGCGGACGGACGAGACGGGGTTTGGGGGAGAGGAGCCCGGTTTTGTTACAGCTGACACGCGACACGCGGGTCAGCGTGTGAACGGGAATCCGGTTTCAGAAAGGAACAGTGCGATGTCGGAACAGGGAAACAGGGAGCTGCAGGTACAATGCTTTGTGAAGCATGACGCGGAGCAGATTTTCACCGGGGATAATGTCCCCCGCCTTCTTTATGTCAGCAGGCAGAGGCTGGACGCCAGCCGGCATCCCAGGGTCATGCACGCGCACGATGATTATACGGAGGTCGTCCTGATCACGGAGGGAGAAAGCAGTTATCTGGTCGACCACAGGCAGTACGCCGTCAAAAAGGGAGATCTCCTGGTTTATAACCCGGGCATCGTCCACGATGAAGTCGCCGCGGAAGGCGCGGAGGTGGAAACCTGGTGTGTCGCAGTCGGGGGACTGAGAATGCCGGGGCTTCCCGAAAACGCCCTGCTCCCCGCGGATAAGGGATGCGTATTCCGGGCGGATGTCCTTTTTGAAGAGATGGACGGCCTGTGCGGGATCATGTTTCAGCTGCTGTCCGGCCAGTTCGCCGGTGCGGCAACCTATTCTCACGGACTGATGCTCTCTTTTCTTTCGATGGCTCTGGCAGTCGCAGAGCATCAGGACAGTCCCCTGATCGAGTCTGAAGAGGAGGAGTCTATTCTGGGAAACCGGGTCAAGCGCTATATTGACGCGAATTTCCGGGAGCCCCTGACCCTGCAGATGATTGCCGACGCCCTGAACGTGAGCACCTATTACATGTCGCATGTCTTCAAGGACATGTGCGGCTATGCCCCGATGACCTACCTGCAGAAGAGACGGATCGGGGAGGCGCAGACCCTGCTGATCCACACGAAGAAATCAATCTCGGAGATTGCATACAGTCTCGGCTACGATGCGCAGAGTCATTTCAACCAGCAGTTTTCCAGGCATGTCGGAATGGCTCCCGGAGAATTCAGGAGGCAGTACGTCGTGAGCAGGGAGGGAAAGTGAACTGCGGACGCCGGGACAATGTTTTGCAGCAATCCCTCCTGAAACTCTGCGGAAGCAGTATTACAGAAAAATGCATTCCGGAGTACCGCAAAAGCAATATTTTGCAAATATCCGTCTGGAAGAGGCACAAAACACAGGATTTATTTCGCCCGCCGGGTTATAATGAAAGCAAGATTTATAAAGAGAAAAATGTTGTTCAGGCGGTATCATGCTTACAGTGAAAACAGAAGTGCAGCACACAGCGCACAACACTGTATAGAAATTTCGGAGGCCGGGCAGGAAGGGCTGCCTGAGGTATCTTCGGGGATTCAAAACTGAAATCCGCAAGGTTTTTAAAAAAAGTTACAAAAAGGGATTGGTTACAAAGAAACACCAGGGAAGGAAAGGGTTTCAGAAAGGAGACAAAACATGAAGAAGCTTAAAGTAGGTGTTATCGGAGTCGGACGTCTTGGTTACGAGCATGCGTGCAATATCGCGAACCGCGTTCCCGGCATGGAGCTGGTAGCGATCTGCGATGGAAATGCTCCCCGCGCCAAGGAAGTCGCTGACGAGCTGAACGTTGAAAAGATCTATTCTGATCCTGCGGCAATGTGCGCGGATCCCGAAGTGGAAGCAGTTGCGATCTTCACCAATACAGCCTCTCATGTGGATATGATCCGTATCGCTATGGAAGCAGGCAAGCATGTATTCTGCGAGAAGCCTCTGGCAGAGAACGTCGAGAAGTGCCTCGCTGCAGAAGAGATCATCAAGGCTCATCCCAATCAGATCTTCATGCTGGGCTTCATGCGCCGCTTTGATAAATCCTACAGGATCGCCAAGCAGAAGATCGACAACGGCGACATCGGCAAAGTTGTCCTTGTACGCTGCTATTCAGAGGATCCCAGGTCCACATTCGACAGCTATCTGCCTTTCGCACCCACTTCCGGCGGCCAGTTCATCGATATGTCCATCCATGACATCGACCTGATCCGCTGGCTCACCGGTTCCGAACCCAAGAAGATCTGGGCAATCGGCGGCTGCTTCGAGTTCCCGCAGTTCAAGGACTGGGATGACGGCGACAACGTATCCTGCCTGATGCAGTGCGAGAACGACGCAATGGCCTTCATGTTTGCCGGCAGGACTGCTGCCCACGGCTCCGCTGTTGAGACTGAGATCGTCGGAACTCACGGAACTCTCAGAATCGGCACAACCCCTTCCTCCTCTCTGGTAGAGGTTCTCAGCACCAACGGTGTCTGCCACGAGTGCTTCCAGGATTTCGTCAGCCGCTGGCACGATGCCTACATCACCGAGATGGAAGTTTTCTGCGATTATGTGGCAAAGGGACAGGCTGCTGAGCCCAACGTCTATGACGGCACAAAGGCCACCAGGGTTGCCTATGCCTGCAAAGAGTCCTTCCTTAAGAACGAACTGCTGACTCTTGACTGATGCGGAAAGAAAGTATCCCGGATTTCTGACACAGGAAGAAAGACCTGCCTGATGCGGAAGGAAAATCATTCCGAATCACTGACGGGACAGGCTTTCGAAAAGACATGTGAGTCTGTGAGCTGTGCTCATCACCATGAGCATAAAGCATAAAAAAGAACTGAGAAAAGCCCTTTACAATCATCCGGATGGCTGCGAATTAAATTCACTTGCCCGGAATGACGTAAAGGGCTTTTTGTCTTGGATTAAATTCACTTGCCCGGGATGATGTAAAAGGCTTTTTGTCTTGGATTAAATTCACTTGCCCGGAATGACGTAAAGGGCTTTTTGTCTTTTGGGCCTGGAGTGAGCGGGGACTGAGTCTTCAGATCCTCTGACCCTGGAATAAGCAGGCCGGGAGCCGGCTTCAGGTGCCGGCCTGCCGGCTGCCTTCTGTCATTGCTTCAGGGTCACACATGGACTCACTGCACGGCATCCCACTCACAGAAATAGGAATATGTATTCTGCCCGTACCGGCAGTCATTCCAGTGACCGTCATACATTTTGACGTTCATCTGAGCCCAGTCTTCCCTGGGACTTTCACTGTTTGGCTGATACTGGCCTCTTGAATTAATTCCCCAATCCGAGAAGTCGGATTGTTTGCCGTATACCCACTTCCACTCGCCTTCTTTTTCCGTGTCCGTCAAACCGAAGTAAGTGCCGTCAAGGCCGCTGCTGACCATATAGTCGAAAAGGAACTCATTTTCGCCGCTGTCGTTGATGACGGCGGGGTAGCCTCCTTTTGACGCGCAGCTTGCCAGCACGTCATCCCAGCTGCCGCCGCCGGGCACATACAGGTAGTAGGAGTGGCCGTTGTAAATCACAGCGTCCCCCGGAATGCTCATATTATTGGCAGGATTATTGACAGCATTACTGACAGGAGCCGATGCGGAATTGACCTGACTATAATAAAAAGTGACCACATTATTCTGGTCCTGAGCCAGAGCGATGGATTTCTCCGGCATATCCGGCTGATAATCTGTAAACAGGGGTGCTGCTACGGTAATTGTCGTACCGGGACTGCCGGCGTTGGGAAAACTGCCCAGTTCTTCTCCTGAAGGACCCAGACAGAGCACTGTGTAATTTACAGGGGAAGATGCGGGGACATTTGCGGGGGCAGCCCCGTCCTGGCCGGACGGTAAATTCTGTACGTCATCCTGATTATAGGATGATACTGACATAGAGTCGTCGCCTCCCGGAACAGCGTTCTGGCTTCCGTCAGCAGAAGATGCGGAAAGCCTGAAAGATTCACCGATTTCCACTGTCTTACCATCGCTGACTTCATAGCTGGCTGATGATGAAAGAGTATCGTAACCATCTGCCTCAAAGAGGAGGGTATAGTTTTCCGGCGGCAGTTCAAGGCTGAAGTAGCCGTCGGAACCGGTAGTGTCGGAATAATCATGTTCTGTATATTTATTGCCGTCCTGATCGACCGCCGTGACAGTGACTCCTCTGACCGGTGCTCCGCCCGAAGCATCCACAACATTTCCGTTGATTGTTCCGCGCTCATCCGCGGGGTTTTTTGACTGCAAAGTCAAAAAGAGCGCACAACAGATCAGAATCAAACATAAGCCCAGGACTATTAATATTGAATGCGCGTTTTTTTTCATGAGGACAGATCCTTTCAGAAAGGTTCCGGGTGCACAGGGCTTTACACCCTCGCATCCTTTGTTATATTTATATATGACTGGTTCATTATTGTAGCAAATAATAACAGAGTGTGCAAAAACACATGTGCAAAAAACACATTTAAATATGATGATAATGACTGATTACCCTCCTGTTCATGAGAAGCCGCATCTGTCTTTTTCTTTTGACCGGCTGGACCTGCTCTGGGACCGATATCCCCAATACCATGAGATGTCCGCGTTTTCGACTCTGGACGCCCTCCTGGAGGAGCACGAGTCCTACCAGAAGGACTTCGACGGGCTGCGGGAGGAGTACGTTTCCGGGGGCTATGAAAAATTTCTGGTGCAGCTGTCCTGGTCGGACCTTCCCTACCGGCGCGCGGCAAAACAGCTGATCCAGGCTGCTGGTTCCTTTTCGGCCAATCCCTATGTGGAAGCCTTTATGGATCAGTTTTCGGGACTGGACACGGACCGCAAGGCCTGTTTCCTCTTTCCGGAGAGCTTCATTTCTCAGTTTTTTGTCATCATGGAAGTGTGCAAAAAGGCGGAAGACTTTCGTCTGGTCAAAAATCTTTTTCCGGATGAGGAGAAGATACATTATCTCGCGGTATTTGATAAAAAGGATATGGACTCAGTCCTGCTGATGTTTCACCTGCTTTATTCCAATACATCTCAGGAACTCTGCGGGGGCTATTCTCTCTATGATTATTCTTTTCCCTGGTATCAGAACCATCTGTGGCAGGATGGAATCGTCCTGCGGTCACCCTATCTGCCGGACAGGATCGCGAAATATCAGGGAAACCTGCCCTTTTACCACAACCCGGCGAAGACGACCTATGTCAGACGGAATATAAGACACATATTGGAGTGTGGATATTTTTCCTCCGAACTGGAGCTTTTTCTCAATCTCACACGCATAGTCATGCCCTTCTTTCAGTGGTGGTATCTGGACCTGGCGCTCTATGAGGAAAAGGACGGATTCCGCACAAACTGGAGGCTGGAGCGCACGAAGATCCGCACAAAGCTGACCGCGGAAGGAGTGATCAAGCCCAAATGGAAACACGAACTGAGCCTGTTCCATGCGGTAAGGAAGAGGTATCCCGACATTTTGTATCAATACCGGCCGGACTGGCTGGGACGGCAGAGCCTGGATCTTTTCATCCCTTCGCTGCGCACAGCCATAGAGTATCAGGGAATCCAGCACTACAGGCCGGTCGACTTTTTTGGCGGGGAGGAGGCTCTGGAGCAGAGGCAGGAACTGGATCGGCAGAAGCGGCAGCTCTGTGAGCAGAACGATGTGAGGCTGATCGAGTGGCCTTACAGCCTGGAGCCCACTGACAGGAATGTCCGGGAGATCTTTCAGAAAGAAAGGGAAACAGAAAAAAAGAAGGGAGAATAGAAAAATGGGTCAATATCTGATTAAAAGCGCGGACTGCCCTTCACAGGACGCCTGGATCCGGGAGGCAAAGGCAGATCCATCTGCGGAGAAGATCGGAATGTATCTGACACACACCGGGGTGGTGAGAAAATCCGCAAAAGCAAGGGTGCGCTATGGAGAGGACAGCGTCGGGCCTGTCAGCGGTATGTTTTTTTCCTGTGATGATGAGAAAGTGGAGAGCGCGATCTCGGAAGCCCTGGCACTTCCAGGGGTCTATTATATCCGTGTCTGGCTCAACAGCGGCGAGCTTGCTCTGGGAGATACCATCATGCAGGTGCTGATCGGGGGAGATATACGGCCGCATGTGATCGACGGTCTGCAGTTTCTCGTGGGAAAGATTAAGAATGAGTGTGTCGTTGAAGAGGAGAGGTACGAATAAACAGCGGGCATAGGGCCGCGCTATATGCGCTGTACAGATGTGCCGCTGTACTCCAAAAAAACCAAAAAGAGCAGCCATACGGCCATCCGATTTCCCGGATCAGCCGGCGGCTGCTCTTTTCCTGAGGCGTTCAGGCATCAGGGATCGAAACCCTGCCTGCCTCTGCTTTTTTGCTTTAGGCATCAGGAGCCGAACCCGGGCCTGCGTCTGCTCTTTTCCTGAGGCATTCAGGCATCAGGGATCGAAACCCTGCCTGAGTCTGTTTTTTTGCTTTAGGAATCAGGGGCCGAACCCGAGCCTGCGTTTGACAGTTCCCAGAATGGCGCTTTCCGCGGCGGAAAACATCTCCTCTGTCACTGCGACAGGCGTGTCTCCGTCCTGTACAAAGGCGGCGTCCAGCGCGTTCCCCAGGACGGTCTCGATCATCTGCTGATGTTTGCGCAGTGAGGTCACATTGTGATTGACCAGACGGTCCACGTATTTGTACATCAGCCCGTAGTCGAAATCCACCATACTGTATAATCCGCTCGACAGTTTTCCGTCCGCATACTTTTTGCTGATGGACTTGATCCTTGCCGCGCTGGCGCTGGGGAAGGGGATGATGGTGCACCGGTCCGCCAGAATGGGATTGATCTTCCCGAGATCGTTGGCAGTAAAGAACATGGGGCAGTGCTCCAGCCCCACGAGAGTGGTCCCCAGATAATTGTCGAAGACATCGGAGCAGGACTCATCGGTTATGGACAGCAGTTCATCGTCGATGTTTGCCCGGCTCCGGTCATGGGTGACCTTGTCAATTTCATCAAAAATATAGGCAACCAGAAGATTTTTGTATCTGAGTCTTGCCATCGCTATACATCCGGCATCCGCGGACTGGTAGATGCCGCAGTCTCCGGTCATACCGTGTCCTCCTCCGGTCTGCGGCACCTTAATGACCTCTGTGGGAATGTGAAGAGCTTCTTTTACCAGCAGGTTGACGGCGGTTGTCTTGCCGCAGCCTTTTTCACCCACAAAGATAATCGGTCTCATGCGTCCTGTTTCGATATATGATACCAGTGCCGGAACCACTCTGCAGACAATTTCATCGGGAATGTCGTGGTCTTCGCAGAAGGATTTGAGCCGATGATACATTCCTTTTGGGTCGACATCGCCCCGGAAAAAATCGGGTGCCTTCATTTTCATTTTTTTCAGGCTTCTCAGATAGCGCAGCTGCTTTTTGTCCACCCGATGGGAAGCGGTGAGATCCTTCGCCTGTGATTCAAGTTCGTTCAGGAGAGATACTCCGTCTTTACTGAGACCGGAGATCGGTTCATCGATCCAGTGGCGGGAAGCCGGGCGGGAAGTCGGGCCGGAAGCAGTCGAAGCGGTTTTCTTTTTTCCGTTTTGCAATGCCAGCAGCATTATGATTTCTTTGTCACTGAGGCTCAGGATCATTTTTTTGATTTCGCTCAGTTCCGCCATTTGAAAACCTCCTTTCCAATCTTTTTTAAACAATAAGGTTCATCCGAAGTATTTGGCAAACCATCGTCACCGGGGCAAACTATCGTCACCGGGACCGGATGCTCTTCGGATGCATCATTCCGTTTTGATAAACTTCAGCATTTTGATGCGCGTGTTGATGTTGCGGCTATAGTAAAGGAGTTCCGGGAACTCACTCCGGAGAAGTCCATATTCCTCCTTCAGGGCACTTACCTCCTCGCCGGTGATCGGCTCACCTCTGCATTCTTTTCTGTGGAGAAGGTAGTCCTTTGAAAGAGTGCGGAGATAATAGAGATAGGGGACATTGATGGCGGGCTGCGTTACCGCGGATGCCGCGATTCCGTAGGCGGTCGTTGAGATCACGTCTTCATAGAGGCCGCGGTCCATCAGCATATCGGCCAGCAAAAGGGCGCATTGACTTGCGTTGGTGTGTACCAGGAGGGCATTTCTGAGAACGGCCATGCTTTTCTCCTCGTTTCCGAGTTCTTTCTCCAGCTCGCTTTCCGCTATGTCAGCCATTTCTTCATATGGAAGATATTTCCGGTAGTTTTCTATAAGAAGGCGGCACTCTTCTTCGTTGGCCTCGGGATCTTCCGCAAGCAGATATTTCAGGGAGAAAGTAAAAGCGCGCCAGCTCCAGCGTCTGAAGGGAAACTGATTTCTCAGAATGTGGTAGTATTCTCCCGCGCGTTCCATATCGCCGGCGTCCTTACTGTAGGCGATTATGTCGGCGAGAAGGTCAACGCTGCGGGGGAATTTTTCAAGTCCTTCCATGCAGACTCCGACAGCCTTACTGTACCTGCTTTTGCGGGCGTATGTTACTGCCTTGTTGTGGTAATCGTCTGCATCCGGGGTGGGCTCACCGTCCTCGTCATCCTCGTCATCCTCGTCGTCCTCGTTGTATCCGAGAGGTACCGTCTCTTCGTCGTCCTCGTCGTCCTCATCGTCCGTGTCTTTCGCCAGTGTCTTCAGCCGGGAAAGCAGTTCCATGAGGTCGTGGCTGGAGATGTCATCGCCCTCGTCGTCCTCATTGTATCCGAGAGGTATCGTCTCTTCGTCTTTATCAATTTCTTCGTCTTTATCAATTTCTTCGTCTTTATCGATTTCTTCGTCTTTATCAATCTCTTCGTCTTTATCAAGCAGATCAACCTTATGATCAACCGTATCTTTGTCATCGGCGGACATGCGTGCAGCAGTATCGGTATCAATATTATTTTTTTCAGAATATGTGTTCTTCATAGTGTGATGCCTCCTATATAAACAGGATAAACGGCCCGGCTTCCGCTGTCATCAAACCGCTGGTTTAATACAGGGTACAGAGCGCGGCAAGAGAGAACCGTGAGATTCTAAAACAATCCCCTCACATGGCCGGGCGCAGGTCCGCGTCAGACTCATTGTGAAGGGATTGATGGTTTTTGTTTTGATTTGCTTCTACGGCCTTTTGATCACGACATCTTATTGTTTTTTCGAGATTATTTCTCTGTGCCCGCAGAGGGGGAAATACTCTGGCGGAAGTTGTAGATCGTCCGGATGGCATCTTCATAGCGCTCCTCAGGGACGCCGATCAGAAGATTCAGTTTTCCGGCCCCCTGGTTGATCGTGCTGATCTCGATGCCTTCTTCTGTCAGCCTTTCCAGGACACGTACATTGGCGTCGCTGACTTCTGTCGCCTTTTCACCGGTGACGGCAATCAGGGAGAGCTTGTCCCGCAGGCCGATAAAATCCGGATTCAGGGTATCCCGGATCTCGGCAAAAAGTTCCTCTTTGCAGCTTTCGAGCAGGTCGCTGCGGATGACCAGGGTGATGGAATCAATACCGGTCAGGCAGTATTCGAACGGGAGACTGCGCTCCTTCAGAATATCCAGCATCAGGGCACTGAATCCCGACCCGTCACTGACCATCACCTTTTCAATCTGAATGACTGACATTCCTTTTCTGCCGGAGACACCTGTCACAGGATTTTTCGTGACGCCGGAGGGAAGGTGGCGCATGATCATAGTCCCTGCGTTCTCCGGCTGATTGGTGTTGCGGATATTGATGGGGATTTCCAGTTCGGAGGCAGACAGCACTGCGTCGGAGTGCAGCACGGAGGCACCCATGTAGGACAGGGTCCTCAGTTCCCGGTAGCTCATATAGGGAACCGTCTCCGGGCTTTCGACGATCGACGGATTTGCCGCGTACAGTCCCGAAACATCGGTCCAGTTTTCGTAGAGATCCGCGCTGACTGCGCAGGCGGCCAGGCTTCCGGTAATATCTGATCCGCCTCTCTCAAAAGTGCGGATCCTTCCGTTCATATCCGCCCCGTAAAAACCCGCGATCACAGCCCGGTTCAGGGGCAGCAGGGAAGCCCTCATTGTCCGGCTGGTCATGGCGCTGTTCAGCTGTCCGTCTTCATCAAAGCATACGCACCATGCCGGATCCACAAAGGTGAAGCCCAGGTACTGTGCCATGATTTTTGCAGTCAGGTATTCTCCTCTGCTGGCGGTATAGTCCCTGTCCGGCTCCGTCATCAGTGAATGTTCCAGAATTCCGATTTCTTCGTTCAAAGGGAAAACCATTTGAAGACCTTCGATGATCTCCCGGTAACGCAGCCGGATCTGCTCCAGCTCATCTTTGAAGGAATCTCCCGCAATGGCTTTTTCATAGCAGTTCAGCAGCAGGTCAGTCACCTTTATATCTTCGGGAAAACGCTTGCCCGGCGCGGAGACCACGATGAATCTCCTCTCCGGGTTGCTGCGGATAATGGTGCTGATTTTCCGGAGCTGGGCAGCATTGGCGACAGATGTGCCCCCGAACTTTGCGACGATGACGCGTTCACTCATGATTGTTTCCCTTTCTCATTTATGGGCAGCGCTTGCGCGCAGGATTTCCGCTGTACGACTCGGGACTCTGCCTTGGAAACCACGCAGAAGTCCCCGGATTTCGTGCCGGCCTGAAAAGTGATCAGGCCTTACGAGTACGGTGTTACAAGTACACGACCACCAAGGGGTGCCTACAGCAATCAGGCGTTACATGTACACGACCGCTAAGGGTCTGTGTACGGCAACGATCAGGCCAGTACATTATATCACGCGGCCGCTATAAAAATCTCTCTCTCTGATACTTTTGTGATATAGTTAACCCGATAGGGGTTACAGTTCAGACCCATTGGATTCTTGGGGCGCCTTTTGTGCATTGCTGTAGAGGTGGGCCTTGAAAAACGCCGGTACTTGTTTTTTGCAAGCCCTGGCGACGCAAAAAGCTTAGTATCCGCTGCGCTTTTCACGGAGCGGGAGCATCCCACCGAAACAGTGATGCACAAAAGGTGTATTGTTTTCAGCATGGTCTGAACTGTAACCGATAGGGTGCGTACAGATAACCGGCTGTCTGCAGCGGCTTATGCCGAGTGTATTGCCCTTTTTGCGAAAGGAGACTTGTCAGGTGAGTGATTATCCCAGTTTTCCTGTATTTATAAATTTGTCTGAAAAGAAACTGGTCGTCTTCGGGGCGGGAAAAATCGCCCGCCGCAGGATCACAGTGCTCAGCCGCTTTACGCCGGCCCTCATCGTGGTCGCGCCGGAATGTCTGCCGGAAGTGGAGGCACTCGCCGCGGAGGGGAAGATCAGGCTTTTAAAGAAAGCGTATGAGGAAGAGGATCTGGAGGGGGCCGATATCGTTTTTGCGGCGACCAACAGGCACGACGTGAATCAGAAGATCCACGACGACTGCAGAAAACGCGGCATTACTGTCAATGTGAGCACTGACAGGACCATGAGCGATTTTTACTTTCCCGGCATTGCGCAGAAAGGGAATATCGTGGTGGGGGTGACGGCCAGCGGAAAAGACCACGAAGGAGCCCGAAGAGTGTCTGAGCAGATACGGGAACTGTTGGAAAAAATGTAAGAACCGGCAGCCTGACAGCAGCGAAGTCAATGAGCGCCGGCGGGCTTTTAATAAGGAACGGTGAGCTGTTTTCAATAAGGAACGGTGAGCTGCTTTCAATAAGGATCGGTGAGCTGCTTTCAATAAGGGTCAGTGAGCTGCTTTCAATTAAGAAACGGCGAGCGGCTTTCATGTCCGCTTGTTTATGGGGAAAATGAAATCACAGAGGAGAATGGTCTCAAATGCCGGGATTGCCGGACACTTGAGACCATTTTTTTTAAACAAAAGGGCAGCCTCTTTCATTTGCGTACAGATGCTCAAAATAGCGGATCAGCCGGTCGGTTGCGCGGCTGGTGCGGACATATTTGAACCAGATGAAGGAGGGAGCAGCCTTTTCGTCCTCCTCGATATAGACCTTGTCTCCGTCATTGAGCCTGGTATAGTGGGGCAGCTGCGTCTTGTTGTCGTTGAGCTGTGCATATTTAAAATGCAGACCCAGGTCTGTGTGGATATGGAAGGCAAAATCCAGAACGGTGGCGCCCCTGTCGATGAGGGTGGCGGTTCCGTCCGCGCAGAAGACTTTCATCTTGGGACTGTAGGTGTCCCTGGGCTCGATCTCATTGACCAGGCCGGGGAAGAAAGCGCTGTTGTCCAGGATATTTCCATACTGGTAGCGGTCGTTTTCATCTCTGGTGCGGATAAAAAGCCGGAAGAGGTTATCCATCTGGTCCGCGATCAGAAAATAAGTCGAGTCCTTATGGGTTGTGCGTCTGTAGTCGACGATATAGAAGCCATGCACGGAAAGGACCAGGTCAAAATACTTGAAAAAGAGATCGTGGGGGCGGATGGGCGTGCCCTCTTCCTCGAGATCGTTGGAAACGATGAGAAAAAGGTCGTGGAAGGCGAAATCATCCTTGACCAGCACGTTCCGCAGGTCGTCCAGCTTATTTGTGTTTGCGGTGATCTGACGGTAGAGGCTGATCATTGAGCGGTCCTGGTGGCGGAAGCTGATAATGTGGCGGTGATAGGGCTCCAGCTCTTTTGCGCAGTTGTTGCGCAGGGGATCGAAAACCCGCTCGAATTCGGCCAGGGACTTGCCGATCGACCGGTGGTTGAGCAGGTTGATTTCATCCCGGATCTTTTCCATTTCAGCCAGCTGCAGGGGATGCTCGGCCCGGAAACAGAGCTCTTCCAGCATGTCGACACAGTGGTAGGCGTTTGCCTTTTTGGCCATGGGAATCAGTATTTCCCGGGTGTGTTCTGCCTTGGGCATGCGCTTTTCCTCTTTTACGCCGGAAAGAGTGGAGAGATTGTCGATCCTGTCGGCAATCTTCACATAGAGAGCGCGGATCGTCATCTTGTCCTGCAGACGGGCATCGGAGAGTGTGTCGAGCTGCTTTTTGGAAAGCTTTTCGCCGTCAAAATCGCGGTCGCTGAGTGCGGTCACCGCGTCCACGATCTCTGCGACAGTATTTCCGAAACGGAACCGGATCTCGGAGAGGGGGACATCACAGTCCTCCACGACATCGTGAAGCAGGGCGGCCATCAGGTATTCGCTGTCAAAACCCTGGTTGGCCAGAATGCGTGCCACACGGAGGGGGTGGTTGATGTAGGGCTCCCCGGATCCCCGCTTTACACCGCTGTGCTTCTCGTTCGCGTACTGCCAGGCCTTTTTGACCCCGGCGCGGTCTCCATCCGGATGTTTGGAAATATATGTATTGATAAGCTCGCTGAAGCTGACATCCAGTTTATAATCATTGATCATTTCAACACCTCCGATTCAGGCTTGAAGGCTGTCGGGAGAGTTATGTCTCTTTGGAAGAAGATTTGATGACGTGGTACCAGAAGTCATCGTCTGCTTCGGAAATCTTGGCGTAGCGGAAGACATTCCGCTCGATGTATTTTCGGATTATTCTCTCCAGAGTGGAGCGGAGCACGGCGCGCTTCTGCTCGTGCGAGAGGGTTGTGCGGGCATCATCATTCCCGATGTAGAGAGTTCTGAGGAGGCGGAGGAGCTCATCCACCTCCTCTTCTACAATAATGGCAGGATGATTCAGCAGGAGGGTGTGCTGAATCTCTTCGGCAGACAGCTGGAGCCGGCTGCGGCTCAGTCCGAAAAACTGCACGACCGGCATGCGCTCCCGGCCTTTGGAAATTGAGTTGATGGTCGCGATCCCGCCGATGTAGGCGGGTTTGTTGTTTTCGATCCTGTGAAGGATGACCAGAGCCCGGTCCGTGCCTGCGTGGCGCAGATTGATGAAGGCGTGTTCCTGAGAGATCTCGAAGTCGCCGTAATAAGCCTTGTTGGCCAGCTTTTCCCCGACTTCCGCAGGGATCACATCGGGGGAAGGGGCCGAGCGGAAAGCCTCGACCAGCCTGTCGGCCTCCTCCCGCTTGTGGATCCCCAGAACTGCGACGCAGTTGTACTGGAGCCCGGCGAAGGAGGAGGGATCCCTGTAGATGTGCAGGACACCATACAGGAGGGACATGCGGGCGGAAAGATTGTCCCTGCCCTTGAACTTGGACGTATCCAGATGGAAGGTGTAATAGGTACCGCAGTACTTATCGTAGACTGCCCTGAGCTGGCTGTTTACGGAACCCTCCGCCACCTGGCGGACATTGGACGGTGTATATGCGGTCGAAGTCAGAAAACTGTTGATGTCAATGCCGAAACGCTTTCTGAGTTCGACAAAGAAAGTTGCCTGGGGAACTCTCTTTCCGGAGCAGTAATCGCTGAGCGTAGCCTGGGCGATCCCGATCTGGTCGGCGAGTTCCCGCTGGGTGATCCCGTTGTCTTTGATAAGCGTTTTGAGATTGGCAGCGATGATAGTACACAGTTCCTGATTTGCCTCGGCGGACATGGGCATAATAGAAGTAGACATTGACAGGACCCCCTTTCTAAAAATGTTTAAAAGATTCCTGCAGAAACAGCTGACAGACCGGAGACGGCTGTCTGTATCTCTGCAGGGATTGTGAATCCGTTCTTCATGGAAATGACCTTTGGGAAGTAACCTTAAGGAAATAATCTCAGGGAAACAGCCTCAGGGAAACAGCCTCAGGGAAACAGCCTCAGGGAAATAATATCAGGGAAACAAGCTTCCGGGAAGTTTGGAAAATGATAACATAAGCGGAAGCAGTGAAAAACCGGCAAATTTCGGATAACAATTCGAAATATGGGCGGACACAGTTCGAAAAACCTGGCTTTTTGTCTGTATAGAAACTAAATAACAATTATTAATAATTATAATAACATATTGCGTACAAAAATATCGTATAAATTTCTGGTTTTCCCGTAATAAATCTGTTCAAATGCATTTGCTTCCGGCGGCGCTATACCCGCGGCAGCAGATATCATTTATCTGTCAGATACCCCTCAACTATCAGATAACAGTCATCTGGTATCCCTCAACTATCAGATAACAGTCATCTGTTATGATGCAAAGGTCAAAAGCCGGAAAAAGACGGGTCTGCCTTTACCGCCTTTTGACCCCGATATCATGTTATGACGCGGACACTATATCGAGTGTAAGGATCCGCAGATTCTTGGCATGGCACCACTTGCGGATATAGTCCTGAGCTGCCTGATCGAGCTGTCCGTTGGAGTGGGCTTTGGCCTGCACAAGGGTATTACCCCTTACTTCGATCGTTCCGAAGGAAGTGCCCGGAGTTCTTTTCCTGCGGAGAAAATATATTTTTGTGCGGCCGGCGCAGACAGCATTCACGTAGATCCTGACACAGTTGTGCATAGCGTCGCTCTCCAGGAAAAGATCTTCTCGCTCTTCCGGGGCGATGATTACGAAGGGGTCCTCCTTGAAGAATTCCCGGTCTTCCTCCGTCCTGTCGGTTGTGAGGGAGAGGTAATACGCTGACGTAACAACGGAATGGAAATCGTGGGATTCCTTATCGTTTTTGTCGAGCCGGATCCTCTGGACGATGCGGTCATGGGCTATACGCAGGGAGCCTCTGGGGATAAAACCGTAGGGGTATTCACCCAGATGTTCGCAAGCGTTTATGTAATCAAAGAGGTAGCGGAGAGTGTTTGCATCGTCGGAAGACTTGCGGAGGAAGCGCAGGATCTGCAGGATCTGGTCGTCCGTGAGGTCATACTTGTAAAGCCCGTGAATCCGGTAGTTTCTGATGGGACGCCGCCTGCCCGGGACTCTGCCTGTCTGCCCGGGGGCCATCTCGATGGACAAATCATGATAAAAATCACACATAAGGGGTGTGTAATGGTCAAACTGAAGAAGGCCGGGATGGCACTGATTGATGTGGGCAAGATTTGCCAGCAGTTCATCGGTGACATCCTGCGGATCGAGTGCGCGGAGTACATGCAGAGGAAGCCGGAAGGTGTCGCGCAGATTCCTGAAAAGGGATGGATCATTTCTAAAACAGTCGAGGATTTCCATATTTTCAGCCACAGAGGGAACAGAGGCTTTTGCAGCCAGCTCCATCAGACAGTGGTAATCCGGAGCAATCAGTGGAACCAGTATGTTATGAGAATGTTCCATATACTGTTCAAGGTTGTACTCGGGGTAAAAACGCGCGAACCTGCGGATTGCTTTGTCCCCCTCAGAGGTCAGAGAGTAATGCTGCCGCAAAAGAAGAGGAATATCGGCGTTGGGGGTACAGGCGGCGTAGCCCCGCGAGAACAGGAAAGCCACAGGTTCGTCCTCTCCCATGAAGGTGATAATCCTGAGGAGAAGCGTTGAGTCTTTGTACTTAAGCAGGGAAATAATCATGTGCTGGATGGGATTTGTACGGCGAGGCCGCCTTCTCCAATATCTTCGGATCCTCACAGGCCTCACCTGGTTTTCTTCCCTGACATCATAGCCGTTTTCCGAATGATCTGGGACTGAACCGCGTGATTCGGAATCTACTCCCATCAGGCGCTGTGCCATTGACTCCCTCAACAGATGCTCATGATGAAAGCCCTTCGTACGATATATATGAACGAACATCTGCAGAGAATAGAGTCTGATGATCCCGGGGAAAACCTCCCTTATGATCTCAACATCGGTCTCCTCCCGGATGTGGAAGCATCTGCCGGCCCGTATGAGGGCAAGCCAGATATCAGCATCCAGGCCTGTCTCATTTTTTGTGACCCTGGGTTCCCTGCTGTCCGGGCTGAAAACCATCCTGAAAACAGTGAACCACCGCATCCCCTTGAAGCGGTCTGAAAAACCCGGTCTGGGGACAAGCTCCGGCTGGCAGATTTCCAGGAGAAGATTCCCCTTCCAGACATCCAGCCTGTAGCCCGCGCTGTCATCCGTGACCACTCCCCGGTTCGGAAGGTTCTCTATGACTTTAAATCCGCACGCTTCTGCGTGCTTTTTGCTATTGTAAAAATCCGGTGTCAGGCGTTTTCCGCACTTGCCGCAAAAGTGTCCTCTGTTCCTCATAGAGTGATAAATAAAATGTCTGTCCACGAAATCTCACCTCCTTTCCATGAACTGACTCCCTTTATGAGCCCCATTGCCTGAGACTGATCATAAATTTGGTAAGTGCGATTATATCAGTGCATTCCGCATCTCCTCAAAGGGAAATAATCGGAGCATTTCGGTATTTCGAAAACCGCCCGTCTTCGGCATATCGAAGGCAGTCCGTCTCAGGTATTTCGAAAACCGCCCGTCTTCGGCATATCGAAGGCAGTCCGCTTTTCGGATTTCGAAGGCTGCTTCGAGGGAGGATCATAAGGCCGGGAAAACGATTGGACCCAAAAATCTCTTCACGCTCATATATTTAAGAATATCTGACGCAGCCGGACTCGGGAGGTTACATCCGAAGTAACTTTTTTATGGCCGGACATAAATCGCTGACAAAAGGCGGATGGCAGGTGCGAAAACGAATCTGTTCAGGCCATTGACAGGGCGTGTTCAGATCAGTAACAGGCGGAAAAAGTGAATTTAAAAAAAGAACGCAGTCCGGTTTATCACGTGTTCCGGAAGTGCTACAATAAAGTTATCGTATTTATAGTTGTCGTTTTTTCAGCTCTCGTTTTTAAAGCAGTAATTAAAGGTTTTTAAAAAATTGTATGCTGTTGTTTTTAAAGATAAAGCCGAAAATTTATTTGTTTTTAAAGCTGCATATTTAAAGCTGCAGCAGTAAAGTTTTTTTGTATTTTAAGCTGTTGTTTTTAAAGATAAAGCCGAAAATTTATTTGTTTTTAAAGCTGCCGTATTTAAAGTTGTAGTATCAAAGTTTTTTTAAAAATAGTAAGCCGTTGTTTTTAAAGATAAAGCTTAAAAATTATTTGTTTTTAAAGCGGTTGTTTTCCATTCCTGCGGATTCCATGAATCATTGAGGTGCTGATATGACATTTCTGGAACAATATAGTAGTCATTTTACTATGATGCAGCATGCGGAGCTGTGCCTGCGTCTGATCATTGCCTTCGTAGTCGGAGGACTGGTCGGAATGGAGCGCAGTCAGCGCTACAAAGAAGCGGGAATCCGAACCCATATCCTGGTCTGCTGCACGACGGCGCTGATCATGCTGATCTCCAAATATGGCTTTGCCGATCTCACCATGGGCGGAGCCAGTGATTTCCTGGGCACGAAAGGAGCGGATTCCGCACGTGTCGCGGCGCAGGCGGTCAGCGGCATCAGCTTTTTGTGCGCGGGCGTCATTTTCAAAGTGGGGAGCAACATCAAGGGGCTGACTACAGCCGCCGGAATCTGGCTGACAGCCGGGATCGGCCTTGCCATCGGCGCCGGAATGTATGTCCCTGTGGTCTGCGTTGTAGTGCTTGTTCTGATCCTGCAGCGCCTGATGTACCGCTTCCTTATGGGGACCGACGCTCACGGGGGCAATCGCCTGAAATTCACTGTAAAGAGCTATAAAGGATTTGACGAAGCTCTGCATAAGCAGCTGGAAGAGTGGGATGCCCTTGTGACGCAGAGCAGGGTAACGGTCAACATGGACGGCACAACGGAATACGATCTTATCGTCAGGCGGAAAGAAGACCTGGAATACAGCCAGATCCGAAAATTTGTATCCGATCAGGGCGATGTCGTCCTCTCTGTCACCGCAAGTTCTCTGTATATGGGATGAACCTCGTTACAATACATACCCTATCGAGGGCATGTATTGTAACTTTCGAAAATCCCATTCCAAATCGCTGCGCGATGGGATTTTCTTCGTAAAACCCGGGTTTTTCGCGAAAAAACATTGCTTCGCAATGAAGAAACAAAGCCCCCTGTTTCTGCCGGTTCCAATGAAGTTCAATTCAAAGGATCCGGCGGGAACAGGGGGTTTTTCGTTAATTCAATAATTACTTTGCCAAATCTTTTATCAGACGGGTGACATTCCCATCTTTGTGTTCATGATCAGCATCTGCAGGCGGTTTTCAATGTTGGCTGTGCTGACGTCAGGGTCGTAATCCAGAGGCAGAATATTGGCGTCCGGATACAGCTCTTTCAGCTTTTTGGAAATGCCTCTTCCGACCACGTGGTTGGGAAGACAGCCGAAGGGCTGCAGGATGATGAAGTTGCGGCAGCCTTCCTTGGCGTGGTGCAGGATCTCAGCGGGAATCAGGACACCCTCTCCCGCGTCAAAGGTGTGGTGGATGATGGAATCCGAGTCCTTCACGATATCCTGCATGCGGGGAGCCGGTTTGTAGAGGGGATTGCGTTTGGCGATGGCGTCTACGAAATCCTGTGCCACGTTGAAGGCGTTATCCTGGATGTTGAGGACCATCTTGTCCTTGAAACTCTTGCTGATTTTGAATTCCTTTACCTGGGCGTTCTGGTAGAAATAGGTCTTTCTGATGACGTCCGCCATGCGGGCTTCGATCACCTCAAAGCCGTTGTTCTCCAGATATTTCTCAATATCGTGGTTGGCGCCGGGGTGGAAGTTGAGCAGGTACTCGCCGACGATCAGGACGCTGGGCTTTTTCTGGGAGAAATCGCACTTGATCTGGTTCATGGTGGCGATGGCCTTTTTGAACCCCTTGCGCGCGCCCTGGATTCCATCTTTTTTCAGGCCGTTTACGACATAGGCAAGGGCCTTGTCGAAAGCGGCGTCCGCGCTTCCCTTTTTGATTTCATAGGGTCTGGTCTTGCGCAGGATCTCCTCCAGCGCGTCGATCATGGGAAGGGAGGCGGACAGCCTGATGGCGGAGAGCAGGCTCATCTTGAAGCCGGGGTGGAGGTTGTGGACATCCACGTCGTCGTTGGTCAGGATCGGGACATTGGGGAAGCCCGCGTCGTCGAGAGCCTTCCTGAGCAGGGCACTGTAGTGGGTCAGCCTGCAGTCACCTATGTATTTGCCCATGGCCACGGCGATCCGGTCGACTTTGTATTTTCCTGATTTCAGTGTACTGATGATCTCTCCCACCACGATCTGGGCGGGGAAGCAGATGTCGTTGTGCACATATTTTTTGCCGTCGCTGATGGCCTCGTCGCGGCCTACGGGAAGAGGGACAGCTCTGACATGCTGCCCGGACAGGGCGGCCGACATGACTTCGCAGAAGGCGTGGGAGGTGTTGGGCACCAGCACAACCTTCTCCTTCGCGTCTTCTTTGGTGAACTTGACGGGGTAGGGGTCGCTGAGGGCTTTCACCGTCCTGCTTATATTCCTGGTCCGCCTCATCTCGATGGTCTCGATGAAGGACCTGACTCTGATCCGCAGGGGACCCTGAATGTCGCTCTCGTCCAGCTTGAGCACCAGGGGTGCCTTGCCGGAGATCTCTTCCATCATGCGGATGATCTCGTCGGACAGATAGGCGTCGTGTCCGCAGCCGAAACTTACGACCTGGACGTACTCCAGGTGGTCATTTTCCGCAGCAAGCACGGCCGAGCCCAGCATCCTGGCGTGGAAATTGTTGACGATGTCCAGCCTGCTGTTGGTCAGGTCGACGTCATTGACGCCGGGGATCGCGTCGCAGGTGATGACCGGGATCCCCCGGGAGGTGAACATTCCGGGCAGCTCGTGGTTGACCAGCCCGTCGATCTGATAGGGACGGGAGGCCAGAACGACCGCGTAGGTGCCCTTCTTTGTGACCTGGTCCAGGACATCTCTTCCGGCTTTCTGCATCTGGGAACGGAAACTGTTCATGGCGGTCAGACCCTGCCCGATCGCCTTGAGTGTCACGTTCTTTTTGATTCCGAAGGTCTCCTGGATGAAGATGGGAAGCTGGTACTCCATGTCCTTCTGGCTGTGCCAGTGGAACAGGGGGCAGTCATAGGGGATTCCCCATTTTTCCTGAGGGTTGTCCGAATTGCGGATGACCAGCGGATAGCCCTTTACGATGGCGCACATGGACTCACTGGTCTCGTGCCGGTTTTCGGAGTGCACCGTGGTGATCGTGGGCATGAAGATTCTGTCCACCTTCATATCCCGCAGGGATCTCAGATGTCCGTGAACCAGCTTGGCGGGGAAGCAGACCGTGTCGGAGGTCACCGCGTGCAGTCCCGATTCATAGATCTTGCGGGTGCTCATGGGGGACATTTTGACCTTGAAGCCCAGGCTCTTCCAGAAAGTGGTCCAGAAGGGCATGTATTCCCAGTTGGAGAGCACGCGGGGAAGCCCGATGGTGATATCTTTCTCAGGCTCGTCCGTGTCGACGACTGTAAAAGGATAGTCTTTAAACAGAAGCTTTGTACGCAGATCAAAGAGGTTGGGCACGGCGGCCTTCTCTTTCTGGATCTTTCTGATCTCGGCCTGCACATCGCTGTCTTTGGGATTTCCCAGCACCTCGCCCTTTTCGCAGCGGTTGTTGGTGATCCAGGAATTGCCGTTGGAAAACTTCACGACGGTGCGCTTGCAGTGGTTGCTGCAGAAGGGGCAGGGAATGTTGGCTTCCTGTGTATAGCTGAAATTCTCCAGTTCATCCAGGCTTATGAAGGTCTTTTTATAAGTGCCCTCCGCCATGGCCCGCTCAGTCTCTTCTTTTGTCAGAAGAGCTGCCCCGATGGCGCCCATGAGGCCGGGATAGGGAGCCCTGGTGACGGTCCGGCCTATATACTGCTCCATGGCCCTCAGAACTGCGTCGTTCTGGAAGGTGCCGCCCTGTACGACAATGTTTTTGCCCAGGGACTGGATATTGGAAATTCTGATTACTTTTGTAAAAACGTTTTCAATGATGGACCGGCACAGTCCGGCCATGATATCGCCGGGAACCTTGCCGTTGCGCTGCTCTGTGATGATCGAGCTGTTCATGAAGACCGTGCAGCGGCTTCCAAGAGCCGCGGGATCCTTGGAAGAGAAAGCGGTCTCCGCGATCTTTTTGACGGGGATATGAAGGGTCTTGGCAAAGTTTTCCAGGAAGGAACCGCATCCCGAGGAGCAGGCCTCGTTGACGACGATATTGGTGGCGATCCCGTTGCTGATCCATATGGCCTTCATGTCCTGTCCGCCGATATCCAGGATAAAGGAGACATCATCGACATATTTTTCCGCCGCGAAGGCGTGGGCGACGGTCTCGACCATGTGGGTTTCGGTGTTCATGGCCTTGTTGACCAGAAGTTCGCCGTAGCCGGTGCTGCCGGCAGCGATGATCTCGATCTCGGCTCCGGCCTGGCGGGCCCTCTGCCTCATGGCCAGCAGGGCATTCTGCAGAACGATGAGGGGATCGCCCTCGTTGGGGCCGTAGAACTCCTCGAGCAGGTTTTCCTTCTCGTCCATGAGCACGAATTTGGTCGTCGTGCTGCCGCAGTCGATTCCCAGATAGGCGCGGACCTTTTCTCCTTCTTTATAGGTGACGGGAGTGATCTGAGAGAGCCTGTGCTCTTCCATGAAATTCTCGTATTCTTCACGGCTGTCAAAAAACGGACGGGTCAGGCGGTCACTTCCCCTGTATGTCGTGCGGTCTTCTTTGACGGAACTGAGCTGGTCCGCCAGCATTGCCGCGTATGTGTGCCCGCGCTGATCCGCGAACAGACTGTCCAGGGACAGGGCGGCTCCGAAGGCGATCATGATCTCGGGGTGTTCGGGCACGATGATCTCTTCGGGCTTAAGTCCCAGTCGCTCGCAGAAAACGCGGATGAGGACGGGGTTGAAGGTCAGGGGACCGCCCTCGAAGGCGACGGGAGGCACGATATCGAGACCCTGGGCCAGGCCGCCTATACTCTGCTTGGCGATGGCGTGGAAGGAGGACAGAGCTAGGTCGCTCTTTGAGATTCCCTGATTGAGCAGGGGCTGTATATCGGTCTTGGCATAGACGCCGCATCGGCCGGAAATGTCATAGACGGTCGTGCCCTTTTCGGCAAGCGAATTAAACTCCTCGATGGGAGTTTTCAGGATGGCTGCGACTTCATCGATGAAAGCGCCCGTGCCGCCGGCACAGCTGCCGTTCATGCGCATGTCGTCGACGACGGATTCGCCCGTCTTTTTGTCTTTGTGGAAAAACAGCATCTTGGCATCCTGGCCGCCCAGTTCGATGGCTGTCCCGATCGTCCCATACTCCCTCTTCAGGGCGATGGAATTGCCTACCACCTCCTGGACGAAAGGAACGCTGACCGCGTCGGCGATCGGCTTGGCGCCGGAGCCCGTCAGGACGACCCGGATCTTTTCGTCCGGGAACTCTTCATTGAACTTCAGCAGCGCTTTGCGCACGCTGCGGAGCTGTTCCGCGTGATGCCTCTGATAGTCGGAATAGAGGACTTCCTTGGTCTCGGAATCAATCACCGCTATTTTTGTCGTGGTGGATCCCACATCAATGCCGACGTGTAATATCCGTCCCGGTCTGCTGTTGTGCTTGGCATTTGTCTTCATATGAATTCCTGTGTTTTTTAGGCGGGAGTCCGGCACAGAGTCATGCAGGGAAAGTGCCGGGGGTTCCGCGGGTTTTATGTTCCACAGTTACTGATGCAGTTTCTGTCTTCCGCGGTCAGTGGTACGCATACTGCATTCCATGGCCGCTGATGCGGAAACTGTTTTCCGCAGTCAATGATTCGAAATCTGTCTTCCGCAGTCAGTGGTTCTTTGTGCAGGGGACTGAAAGCTAAAAAGTGCCCTCCATATAAGTCTCTCCCCAGTCGCAGATTTCGTGGATGACCGGAGCCAGCGTTTTGCCGCGCTCTGTCAGAGAGTATTCCGTCTTCGGCGGAACAACAGGATAGACCTCGCGGTGTACAAGCCCGTCTGTTTCCAGTTCCCTCAGCTGCCGGCTCAGCATCTTGGCGGTTGCCTGAGGCACATACTTCTGAATCTGATTGAAGCGCAGAAGTTCGTCAGTCAGAAGATGATAGAGAATGACGGCCTTATATTTTCCGCCGATCTGGCTGAGCGTCGCCTCTACAGGACAGTTAAATTTTCTCTCGGGTACTTCATTCATCTTTTGTTTTTCCTATGGTCCTATGGTCCAGGTTTCCGGCATTGCCTGTGATTTCCAAATGATTCCTGCTGCTTTCGGCATTGCCTGTGATTTCCAAATGATCCCTGTTGCCTTCGGCATTGTTCATAGTTTCTAAAAGATACTATGTTTAAAAACGGATACTACATCACAAAAATGAGTATTCTGCCAAATGCGCAACATGTTTTATTTATCATACAGGGAATATAAAAGCAAGTCTTTTTCACACGAGCGGGAGCGTCCCACCGAAACAGAGATCACAAAAGTCCTATTGTTTTCGGCATGGACTGAGCGGTAATCTGATTGGAATCAATGAAGGGCAGATTGTTACAAGTCACTCCCGCACCAAACACTTAGCTGTTTGGTGCGGGGGCAGTTATTTCGACTGGGATCAAGGGCGTTTTCCATTAGCCGAAGGCAACGTTACCGTCGTACCCTGGTCAGGGTGTGGCGAGTAACTCACGGTGTGTTACAGTTCAGGCCCACCTGATTCTTGGAGCGCCTTTTGTGCATTGCTGTAGAGGCGGGCCTTGAAAAACGCCGGTACTTGCTTTTTGCAAGCCCTACAAAAGGCGTATTGTTTTCAGCATGGCCTGAACTGTAACCACGGTGTGACCAGTAACGGCAGATTCGTTCAGGAATGTGTTTTTATCGCTGTTTTCGTGTTATAATTACAGAGAAAATTGCTTTAATAAAAAAAGCAAGTACTGAACATGAAAGGGGGACCATATGAGAAAAAAACTATCAATACTGTTAATCCTTGTCATGCTGACTGCGGTATTAACACCTCTCCTGCCGCCTGCCGTATCGGAGCAAGGTCCGCTGTCATTGCTTACCACGGAAGCAGAGGCTGCTTCGATCAAACTCAACCACTCGAGTGTCGTCATTCCAATGAGGATGTACAAGAAGCTGGAAGTCAAAGGCACCACCAAAAAAGTATCCTGGAGTTCTTCTAAATCCTCAGTCGCAGCGGTCTCATCTACCGGAATTGTAACTGCCAACAAGACCGGTACCGCTACGATCAAGGCAAAAGTCGCCGGGAAGACACTGAGGTGCAAAGTCACTGTAATCGACAGGCACAGTCCCAAACAGGTCGGAAAACTTGTGTTGAAGAAGGTCGAGAAATATTATAGTCATGTTCGTCTTATAGGTTATGACAGAGATGATTATAAAATCCGGGCACTGATCAACAGGCCGGTGGGTGCAGGCGCTCCCGGCATGGTAGTGAAGGTCGACATCAAGACCGGCAAAGCAGTCTGTGAATCAGGCTGGAAAGATTACTTTCCCTCAGTTCCCCGGAAATTTACCCTGTGGAGCTGCAAGAAAACGGCCAGAGTATCGAAGATTACACTGAACAGAACAACTGTTTCTGTTGAGAAAGGACTTTCCATCAGCCTCAAGGCGACGGTAAGCCCTTCAAATGCCACAAACAAAGAAGTCATCTGGAAGAGCAGCAATAATAAAATCGCAACGGTTTCAGGCGATGGACTTGTAAAGGGTATTACGGAAGGAACCGCGAAGATCACAGCCAGTGCTGCGGATGGAAGCGGCAAGAAAGCAGTCTGCCAGATTTCGGTAATAACACCGGCAGTAGGTGTAAAATATATTAATGACTTAGTCTTGCGGTCGACGGGTGCAAATGCGGCAAAACATCTGGGACTTAAAGTACTCACCCAAAAAGGTACTATGCTGTATTACTCAAAGAAAAAAGGAAATGTACAGAGCATAACAGCACTGGAGACAACAACCTCGTCAAAGAATAAACCCGGAATGTGGGATTTGAGCATCCGTGACAACACGATCACTCTGTTCGGTGCCAGGCTGGGAATGAATCTGTCGGATACATTGATATTCCTGAATAAGTGCAAATATATGAGTCCTGTTGACCCGGAGGAAGTTGATAGGATCAAACAGGCCAAAAACGGAGAGCTTTGTTATGAGTACTACGATGAGGTATATAACAATTTTGCCATTATTGACATGACAATACGCGATAACAGACTTGTGGGGATAGATATTTTAAAGAATCTGAACTAAAAAAACTTCACGAAGCGGTTGTCGTGAAGTGCAGGGTATTCTTATGACACAGCCCGTGTAGTGCGATTCCCCGCCATGAGGCGGACACGGACAGGTCAGGGGCAGAGGGCGGCGGAGCCTCCTCTGCCCTTTTTTTGACATGGCTTAAGGAATGTGGTTTCCCGTCCGGCAAAGGATATGGATTGGTATGCGGGCGGCGGAGCCTCCTCTGCCCCTTTTTTGCACACGGTTTTGTCATGGCGAAAGGGCGGCGTATCCCATTTTTTAATACAGTATCCTCAATGGGTTATTCCGTCCTCCGGAGGACAGATGGCGGCAGGAGTGTAAAGGAAATCACATGATGATTCCTCCGCCGATCACGCAGTCGCTGTCGTCGTAGAAGACAGCGGACTGGCCGGGGGCGGCGGCTCGCACCGGCGAGTCGAAGAGCAGCCTGACGCTGCCGTCTTCCCTCATCATGATAAGAGCGGGTGAGGCCTGGTGATGGTAGCGGACTTTAGCCCTTGCGCGGATTTCTTCCCCGGGAGCCATGCCCGGAATCGAGAGAAAATTCACGTCGCGGACCAGAACTGTATCGCTGAAGAGAGCAGGCTCATCCGACAGGACCACCTCATTTGAGGAAGCGCGGATCTCTTTGACATAGACGGGGTGCCCAAGGGCGATTCCCAGGCCTTTTCTCTGTCCGATGGTATAGTGGATGATGCCCTTGTGGGTTCCCAGCACATTTCCCGATTCGTCCACGAAAGGGCCGGGACCTGGAACCGAAAAGAGGTCCTTCTCTTCTCTTTGTGCGGCATATTGCCCGACGAAGTCGGCATAGTGACCGTCTGTCACGAAGCAGATTTCCTGGGAATCGGGCTTGTGCGCCACGGGCAGTCCGGCTTCCTCAGCAAAGACCCTTACCTCTTCCTTGCTGTAAGTGCCAAGGGGCATGAGAGTCTGCGCCAGCTGTTCCTGTGTGAGCTTGTAGAGCATGTAAGTCTGATCCTTGGCGGCATGCTCTGCCTTTTTGACAGTATACCTGCCGTTTTCCAGACGTACCAGGCGGGCATAGTGGCCTGTGGCCACATAGTCAGCCTGCAGGACTTTTGCCGCGTAGAGCATCTTGTCCCACTTTATATAGCGGTTGCACTCAATGCAGGGATTGGGAGTCCTTCCCTCCAGATAGCTGAGGACAAAAGGGGCCATGACTTCCTTTTCAAAGTCCCTGACGCAGTTGAGAGGATAAAATCGGATCCCCAGAGCGTTCGACACCCTGCGGGCGTCGTCGATCTCGCAGCAGCGGCTGTCGTCTTCGCCCAGTGTCCGCAGAGTCACTCCGCACACTTCATAACCCTCTTTCTGTAAAAGATATGCTGCCACGGCACTGTCCACACCTCCGGACATGCCTACTAAAACTTTCTTCTTCATTATTATCTTTCCTGTTATTTTTTCCCTGTTTTTTGCCGGCGTCTTTTGTCTATACTGTTCGATGCCGGAATCTTTTTGTTTATGCTGTTTGATGCCGGCCTCTTTTTATTTATGCTGTTTTTTGCCGGCGTCTTTTGTCTATGCTGTTTGATGCCGGCCTCTTTTTATCTATGCTGTATGATGCCGCAAGCGAGTCTTGAACCTTCCTGCTCCATGCCGGTATATGTTCTGCAGGCGGCGCGATCAGCGTTTCTTTCCGCGAACCTTCTTTTGGGGCTTTTTCCGGGTCTTCTTCCGACTCTCTTTTTGTGCAATGGCGGGCTTTTTGTACATAAAGGCGCGCACAAAATTGATGGCCAGCCTGTAGTGGAGGGGGCGGAGAGCCTTGTCCGCTTCTTTGAGTTTCTCGCGGATCGGGATATTCTGGGGGCAGTGCTGCTCGCACTTTCCGCAGCGGACGCACTGGGTGGCAAAGGCGGGTTCCTTTGTCAGGCCGACGGTCTGCGCAAACTGGAAGCGGCCCTGGCTTTTGGATTCCGTGAACATTGCGTTGTAGCAGCGGAAGATTCCCGGAATGTCGACTCCTTTGGGACAGGGCATACAGTAGCGGCAGCCTGTGCAGCCGACCTTTTCCTTCTCGCGGATAATTTTTTTGACCTTTTCCAGAACTTCGAAGTCCGACTCTGTCAGATGGCCGGGCTGTGCCTCAGAGGCTGTTCTGCAGTTTTCCTCTACCATCTGCAGGGTATTCATGCCGGAAAGGACGACTGTCACTTCCGGCTGGTTGTAGAGCCAGCGGAAAGCCCACTCGGCGGGGCTCCAGCCGCGGCCGCTCTCCTGCATGACTTTTTTGGCGTCAGCGGGAAGCATGTTGACCAGTTTTCCGCCCCGAAGCGGTTCCATGATCACTACAGGGATTCCCCTTGCAGCGGCAGCCTTGAGACCGTCCACACCTGCCTGAGAAACCTCGTCCAGGTAATTGTACTGAATCTGACAGAAATCCCAGTCATAATCATTCAGTATTTTCTGGAAATTGTCGGTGTTTCCATGGTAAGAGAAACCGATGTTCCGGATGGCACCCGCCTCTTTTTTCTCTTTGATCCATTCCGCGATTCCGATCTCCTTCAGTTTTTCCCACATGGGAAGATCGGTCAGATGGTGCATCAGATAGTAGTCAATATAGGTGGTGCGCAGACGGGACAGCTCCTCGTCAAAATATTTGTCCAGGTCTCTTCTGCTTTTGATCATGTACTGGGGCAGCTTGGTCGCGATATTGATTTTCTCGCGGATATGATTGCGCTCGAAAATTTCTCCCAGGGCTTCTTCACTGCCCGGATAAATGTAGGCAGTGTCATAGTAGTTGACTCCTGCGCGATAGGCGGCCAGAATCTCCGACTCCGCCTTCTCCACATCGATGCTGCTGCCCTTCCTTGTGAAACGCATACATCCGAATCCCAGCATCGAAAGTTCATTTCCGCTTCGGTCTTTTCTGTAAATCATGTTTTCCTCCCGGGGACACCTGCTCCCGAATTTCTTTTTTATACAGTTTCGTCTCCCGACTGAGTTTCCGGCAGAGTATCAGGCAGATGTTCAGGATGCAGTCATTCCGGATTCTCTTCCATTATACAGCACATCGGGGCACGGTGAAGGGAAGATTTTTGTCATCAAATATGTCGTTACCCCTTCACACCATGACCAGCCAGTACCGGGCTTTGTGGGAAAAGACGTGAAAACCATCCGGGCTTCAGCCGGGCGCTGAACTGTGGCTGTTCATAATGAGATGTTTGTCCTGTTTCCGCTGCCGTTTACTGCTTTTATGTCTGTGGGGACAGATGTTATAATAAAACCGCATAGTATTTACAGCAGAATCCGGGAACACTGCGGAATCGGACGGGGTGCGGAAACTGGAGAATTCATTCACCGGGATTTTATGATCCGGACATGGAATAATCCGGACATGGCATATGAAATTTTTTGCCGAAGACGCACAGAGTGCTCAGGCATTTCTGTAAGAGTCAGGAAGGCGGGGGATATGAAGAAAACGACAAAGGCAAAAATGATCATTGCTGCTTTTCTGGCAGCTGTGCTGTTCTTAAGTGCCTGCGGGGCTTCTGCTCCGGTGGGTTCACAGAAGCAGGGATCACAAGAGACGGAAACACAGAAGCCGAAATCTGCAGTGGAGCCGTCAGAACAAGGAGAATCCGTCAATTCTGCTGAATATTCCGGGAAAGCAGGAGAAGGACAGATTGGTCTGAATTCAGAAGCGGCATCAGAAAGAGAGACGGGGAAGCAGCCGGAGACGGCATCGGAAGGAGGGACGGAGGCGCAGTCTGAAACAGCCGATGAATCGGCGGCGATGGAAAGCGAGGTCCAAATGACTAAGGGACTGAAATGGTGGCAGAAAACCAATGTCTGTGAGATTTATATCAGAAGCTTCAACGATACGGACGGGGACGGCATCGGAGACCTGAACGGAATCACCGAAAAACTGGATTATCTGAAGAAGATGGGCATCGGTGCCATATGGCTGACTCCCTGCTACAAATCTCCACAGGCAGACAACGGCTACGACATTGCTGACTATTACGAGATTGATGAGACCTTCGGGACCATGGAAGACATGGACAGACTGATTGCCGAGGCAGGAAAACGGGACATCCGCATTGTCATGGATCTCGTTTTCAACCATACCTCCGACCAAAACAGCTGGTTTATCGAATCCGCGTCCGGAAAGGATAATCCCAAAAGTGACTGGTATATCTGGCGCGACGCCAAACCCGACGGGGGCCCGCCCACAAACTGGCGCGGTATTTTCGGAGGTTCCGCCTGGACCTGGTCCGAGACGCGGGGACAGTACTATCTGCACACTTTCCTGAGTGAGCAGCCGGACCTCAACTGGGAGAACCCCGAGGTTCGCAGCGCTCTCTACGACGTGGCAAATTTCTGGCTTGACAAGGGAGTAGGCGGCTTCCGGATGGACGCGGTCACTTATATTAAAAAACCTGAATTCAAAGACGGAGAGCCGGATGCCGGCGACGGGATGACCGCCATCCACAACATGACGGCGAACACGGATGGCATCCTGGAGTATCTCCACGAATTTAAGGATAAGGTTCAGAGAGGAAAAGATATCTTTACCGTCGGGGAGGCCAATGGTGTCAGCGCTTCTGAGCTGCCGCAATGGGTCGGCGAAGACGGAGTTTTTGACATGGTCTTTGAATTCTCCCACATGCTGATCGATCTCAATAGCGAGACCGACTGGTCGGACCGCAGAGAGTGGAGCCTCGCGGACCTGAAGCGGATCCTGGGAGAAAGCCAGAAAAACACAGCCCAAAACGGCTGGTATCCCATTTTCTTTGAAAACCACGACCAGCCCAGGTGCATAGACCACTTCTTCCCGGAACTTTCCGACAGCGATGCGGACACCGATGTCAGGATGGCTGCAAAAGTGATCGGAACTCTTATGTTTACCCTGCGGGGAACTCCCTTCCTCTATCAGGGGCAGGAACTGGGATTCCGGAATGTGACCTGGGATGTCATCGACGCCTACAACGATATCTCCACAAAGAGACATTATGAATTTTTGATCGATGAGGGGAAAACTGTTGAGGAAGCGATGGAAGCAGTCCGGCATTTCAGCAGGGACAGCGCGCGGACTCCCATGCATTGGACAGCCGGAGAAAACGCCGGCTTTACAGAAGGGACACCATGGCTGCCGATCCACGATAATTACAAGACCTGCAATGTGGAAACAGAAGAAAAAGATCCGGATTCGATTCTCTCCTGGTACCGCTCTATGGCTGCGGTGAGAAAAGATCACGAAGAGCTGATCGACGGAAGCTTTGAGGAGATCCTGAATGAGCACAAGCAGGTTTATGCCTTCATCCGCAGGGGAAGCTCCCACGAGGCAATCGTCCTGACCAACTTTTCCCGGGAGGCGGCAGAATACGACGCCTCCATTGTCGAGGGAGCAGAGCTTGTGATCTCTTCCGCTGAGGGAGGCGGCGTGCCGGGCATCCTGTCACCCTTGGAATCTGCTGTGTTTGAGCGAAAAAAATGATCCGGAATAAGCCGGGATGATCCGGAAGGATCCATATAAACCCCTGAATAAGCCGGGATGATCCAGAAGGATCCAGAAGGATTCATATAAACCCCGGAAAAGCAGGGATAATCCAGAAGGATTCAGATCAACCCGGAAAAAGACGGATGATACGGGACGATTCGAAATAAACAGGGATGATCCCGGGAGAAAAAGCAGATTGGAACGAATTCAGAATCATCCGTAAAACCCTGCAAATAAAAAAGCCCCGCTGCCTTATGACCCGGACCAGGACATGGATCCGGTAAAGGCGGCGGGGCTTTATTCTTCATCGCGCAGGACTTGCGGGCGAGTCTTAAGCCGGCGGGATGGTGTATAGTGGTTCACTTTTTGCTGCCGTCCCGCAGCCACCGCATGCGTCTGGCAGTATACTTTTCAATATCCTTCCACAGACTGTGAAGCTGTTTTTTGTGTGAGCAGAGCTTTTCCGTGCAGTTGCTGCATTTAAGATACAGATTGGTCTTTTCGGAGAAGCGTTCAGGGTGCAGATAAAAGGTGATCTCCCATCGCAGCAGAAGGATGACGGACATTGCCAGAAGGCTCCAGGTGTATGCTTTTCTTACAAAAAATACAGGGGTGAAGATCATGGCATAGTCCCAGTTATAGATGCGGCATGTGCTGCAGCACTTGCTTTTAAAAAACCAGCTCTGGAAGGGACAGAAAAACAGGATGCAGATCATGTCGCACACGGAATAGGCGCAGCTGATCAGGATCATGATGCCGTCATCAAAAATGCCGGACAGGTACAGGGCTCCGAAGACTGCATTGAAGCAGATCCAGATCAGGGCGACCAGCATGGTGGCGTTATTGTCATGGATCACGATGTCCGTTTCACCGGAACGTATATAGTTGCGGGCAAATTGCTTCTGGCTGCCGGGACTTTCCAGTCGGGAAGGGAAAAAACGCAGGATCATCTCCAGGGCAAAAACAAGCCACAGGATTGCCAGGACTGCGGGCTTCTTTTCCAGAATATCCGTGACCCTGCCGCCGGATGCAATTCTGCTTCGGATGTAAAGAACCAGAACTGCCAGCAGGAGTGCTGAGCGGTAGACCAGACGGAAGTAATGGAATGTGCTGACGGCTGTGAGCCTGACTTGTCTTTTGCCTGTTCCTGCAGTCTTTTTTTCCATATACCCTCCTCGTCATCCGCCTTCAGCGCCCAGCTTTTGTCACTGACGTCGGGTGAGCACTTTCATCGGCTGGCAGCATAAGCATTTTTTTACTTTCGGGTTGAACTCTCCTTTCTATTATACAGTATATGAGGACTCTGGCAGGGACGATTTCCGGAATAAAAGCTTTTATGCTTCATCATCTTTCATCCCATTACATCATCCTTTATCGTCTTTATCCGGCAGGCACTGTGGACTATCTCTGGATTTTTCAGACCGGAGTTTTAAGACAGGTTTTTCAGGCAAAAGCATATAGATTGACAGGCTTTAAGGCAAATACTTATTGAGTTGCCTGAGTGCCGGACAGAACATATAATAAATGATGTATGAAAAAGCAGTGCGCGGAAAATATGCATAATACGCGTGGAAAAAATTATGCATGAAAAAAATTATGTATGAAAAAATTATGTATGAAAAAAACTATGTATGGAAGTAATCACTAAAATTACTATTGCACGGGCCTTCCCGTGTGCTTCTGTTCTGAGTGCATAGACATGTCGGGGAGGGGGAAATGAAAAGACGATTTTTGAAAGGAGACTGGAGAATGAAATACTGGAAAAGAACAGCAGCAGAATGAAATACTGGAAAAGAACAGCAGCGTGTTTCATGGTCTTATGTATTTTACTTGTCTCAGCTGCTTGTGGTCAGTCCTCATCCAAACCGGAAACAGATACAAAAGCGGAAGCGGATGCGGTGCAACCTTCAGCAGAAACGCCGATGACAGAGGCTGCGGGGTCAACTGCGGCAGCGGAAGAAACCGGGACAGCTGAAACTGCGAAGACCGGTGCGGCGGCAGTGACAGCCGGAACGGAAGCGGCAGCGGAAACCGGTGGAACAGAAACGGCAGCATCGACCGCAGCCGGCACCACGGCCGGGGCAGCTGCA
>CACYTU010000016.1 GCA_902777355.1 uncultured Lachnospiraceae bacterium
ATCCTGTGGACATGCTGGAGGTTGGCTCCGAGCTCAATGTAGGTGTCCTTTAGCGCGTTGAAGGCAACGCCCATACCGCCGGAAGCGGAACCACAGGCACCTGCGCAGATCGCGACAGTCAGCATGACGAATACAAGGGGAGAAATTTAAGAACAAATATTTAGTCCGCTAAATATTTGTTCGCAAAAATATACGCCTGCATAATTTTGCAGTAATTTTAGCACATTCCCACAAACAGAACAACCTTTTCCCTTTGAATTGCTGATGTTTTGGCAAATACTAACAAACTGTCCCCCTGTTTTTGTGCATAATTAAAAGAAGAACGGGGGTCAGTATGACAGGTAGGCTGCAGGGTCAGGAACATGCATCTCTCTTTTTTGGCAGGATATTCTGTCCTGTATGCAAGGTACTCCGTCCTGTGGATTGAAAGGTAAGGCTTCCGTCCTGTGTTTAGAAAGGGCAGGCTTCCGTTCTGTATTTAGAAAGGCTTCCGTCCAGGATTTTCCTCAGTTCCTGCTTCTGCGGATCTCCGTGATCATTTCCGGAAGGACCCGGTGCAGGTCACCGACGATCCCGTAGTCAGAGACATTGAAGATCAGGGCCCTGGGATCTTTGTTGATCGAGACGACACAGGCTGCGTCCCTCATACCAACGATGTGCTGAACTGATCCCGAGATACCGCAGTTGATATAGAGACGGGGCGCTACTGTCCTGCCGCTCTGCCCTATGAGACGGCTGTGAGGTGCCCATCCTTTGTCCACCGCTATACGGGAAGCCCCGACCGCGCCGTGAAGCAGGTCTGCCAGTTCCTGAATGAGCGCAAATCCTTCCGGCCCTGCTCCATTGCCGCCTGCCACGATCACATCCGCGCTCCCTATATCAGCGCCGCGCATGCTGGCGGCTTCCATGACTCTGATCAGGGAAGGACGCCTGATTTTCCGGACAGGTACATAAGAAAAGCTGTCAATTCCATGGCAGTTCCCGCCGGCAGGATGGCACTCTTCTACTGTTTTTCCTGTTTCCTTTTCTGCGGCCAGACTGCCAGGCCGCACTGAGACAACGGGAAGATCTCCGTCCCTGAATTTCAGGGCGGCAACTGCTGTCCCGCCAAAGGCATGGCGCTCCCAGACTATTCCGTCCGCCGCAGGCGAGGCATCCACGCAGTCCGAGAGCATACCGGCATTGAGGCGGGCGGCAAGTGCCGGCCCCAGGTCCATTCCTTCGGGACTTCTGCCAAAGAGCATGACTGAAGGACTGTTTTCGGAGGGTCTGGCCAGCAGCTGCGCTACTGCGTCCGAATAACACTCAGGGCTGAACGTATCCAGTTCTTCTCCCTCGATGACTGTTACCTCCCCTGCTCCGTTCAGCAAGGCTTCCCGGGCAGCATCTTCCAGCTTACCGGCACAGCCTCCCGCCAGGATTCCGCGCAGTCCGGTCTTCCCCGGCGCTGACATGTACGCGATCGTCTTTCCCTGTGCCAACAGCTCCTTTGATCCCGAAGAGAGCTTTCCGTCTTCGGACGACTCAAGATATACCCACACTTCTCTTTTCATACCGCGCCCTCCTCAAAGTATATTTTTCGAGTATAAGATCTGTGAGAGCTCCGCTACAGCACGGGCAGGATCCGGGTCCTCGATAATCTGGCTTTTTTTCTCAAGCTTTCTGTACCTGACATCTTCTACATGAAGAGCGCTGCCATTCAGGCCGGCATATTTCCGCCAGCTCTGTGTATCCTCCTGTGTCCCGCAGGACACAGCGTCCAGATCCACGGTGCTCAAAACCGGCAGCTGCGCGCTCTCCGCTTCCAGAATGCGGGAAATCGCGGGGTAGCGTACCGGGAAAGAAGCCTTGGTAAAGGTTAAAAGACAGGGCGTCCCGACAGAATAGATCCTGTTGCCCCTGTCGTCCTCTTTTTCCACAGTAAAACTTCCGTCATTAAATGAGCACTGAAGAGCATAGGTCACCCGGGGATAGCCCAGAATGGTCGCAAGTTCCGGACCCAGCATGGATGTACCGCCGTCAATCGTCTTCGCGCCGCAGAAGACAGCATCGATCTGAATATGCTCGAGCTGCCCGATCACACAGATGGCCCTTGCCAGCACATGAGCTGTTCCTCTGACATCTGATCCGGCAAAAGAAGGATCAGTTACCAGATATCCCGTATCAGCCCCGAGAGCTATACAGTCGCGCAGGACACTCCCGGCAGATTCAGGTCCCATGCTGACCGCTATGATCCTTGTGGATGGATCCTGCTCCTGAAGCCTGAGTGCAGCCTCCATTGCATAAAGGTCAAAAGGGTTGATGACCTGACGCCCTTCTGTCCTCTTCACAGTTCCCGAAAAACGGTCCAGTTCCCCCCTGCCGGCTTCCGGAGTCTGTTTTACACATACAACAATATTCATTTTTTCCAAGCACCTCCCTATGAGTCTAATATTACTATAAAAATCATCTTCGCAGGAAAAAAATGAGAGTCCTGACCGGGAAGGGGCGGACTCGCCGCTCTCCGCCCCGGCCCGCCCGTGTCCGGCGCGAGGGGGAAACTATCACTGCAGAGCCCGTGTCCACCGCCTTCTGCCCCGGCCCGCCCGTGTCCGACGCGAGGGGGAAAATATCACTGCAGGGCCGTGACGTAAGAAAAAAAGGATGAGAGTAAACTCTCATCCTCAAATAACTAATTCCCCCGGTTCCCGGCAAAGAACCGGGACAGGCAGAAGCTCTCTTGCTAATCACTTATCCTGTGCGGAGATCCTGCGCAGCATGTCCTTCAGTGTATTGATCTCATCTTCACTGAACTGCGCCAGAACATTGTTATCTACTTCAGTCACCACTGTCCGCACAGGGACTTCCAGGCTCTTGGAAAGATCTGTCAGTTCTATATGGATAAACCTTCTGTCGGTACTGTCAATCATCCTCCTGATCAGGCCCTTGTTCTCCATCCTCTCAAGGATGCCTGATATAGTCGAGTTCTCAACCCCCAGATGCGCCGCGATTTCCTTGGGATTGTGCATGTCGAATTCCCAAATACATCCCAGAACACCATATTGAATAGGTGTGATGTCAAACTTGTTGAGATTCTTTTTCATGTACTGAAACACAGTATGTTGAGCTCCGGTAAGCAGGTAATTGATACAGTTATCCAGACTGTTCATAAGACGATCCTCCTCTTCTTTCATGATTAAAAATCAAGATTTCAAATCAAGACTTTTTTGAAGCATCCCGTTTATCAACCACTGCCTGGCTCTCCCCTTCCTGCTATAAAATACCAAAACCCCCCTGCAGGAAAAAATGCTGCCCGAATAACCGATGCATGCAGCTAACAGATACTTTAGCAAATATTACCATATTTCTTTTTGCTCTTGCAATAAGTAATATGAAATTGTTTTCAATATTGTCCACACTCCCCGAAACACGATGCCGAAGACTGTATATATGCCAAAAAACAAACGTGTAGATCTTCCTATATGTACAGTTTTTTTAAACAACACAAACGGAACATACAGCTTTGCAGCCTGCGGCACTTTCGGACAGGCTCCCCTTTCCAGAGGTCTGCCCGGGTCTTGCGGAGCGGCTTCATTCCTTTGACAGTTCTAAACTGAGCCGCGCGCTCAGCATGGTATTTCTCCTCTGAACGGTCACATTCCGGACAGCGTAGGCAAGCGCTTTCCTGGTGCCCGCTGCCACAAGGGCCTTCTTCGCCCGGGTTATACCGGTATAGATCAGGTTCCTCTGCAGCATGATATAGTGGTTCATGAGGACAGGCATTACGACAACAGGATACTCCGAACCCTGGGATTTATGAATGGTCACGGCATAGGCCAGAACCAGCTCGTCCAGTTCCGACACGTCGTAGACCACGCACCTGTCGTCAAACTGCACTGTCAGATTTCTCTCCTGCGCGTCCACTGCCTGCACGACGCCGATGTCCCCGTTGAAGACTTCCTTGTCGTAATTGTTGCGGATCTGCATGACCTTATCCCGGGACCGGAAAATAAACCCGCCCCTGCGCAGACCGGGGCCTGCGGATTGAGCGGGGTTAAGGGCTTTCTGCAGTTCCTGATTGAGATTTGAGGCACCTATGATCCCCCGCTGCATAGGTGTGAGGACCTGGATTTCCGCGGGCGGGATCCGATAATATCGGGGCAGTCTGTTTTTGACCAGGTCGAGGATGGTCCGGAGAGCAGCCTCCGCCGGCTCCACCGTCCTGCCCTGCTGAGCGCTTAGTTTCTCTGCCATACGGTCCATATCCGTAAAAAAGAAATCGCTGTTTTTCCCGTTGGAAATATCCGGCATGTGCCCCTCATTGATTCTGTGAGCATTGGTAATGATCCTGCTGGTCCTGGCCTGTCTGAAGATACGGGTCAGACGGACAACAGGAAAGCAGCCTGCATCTATAATGTCTCTGAGGACATTTCCCGCACCGACACTGGGAAGCTGGTCTATATCCCCCACAAGGATTATGGTCATGGTGTCCGGAACGGCCTTCAGAAGATTGTAAAAAAGAAGCAGGTCGATCATAGAGCACTCATCCACGATCAGCACATCTCCCTGCAGAGGCTCCTCCTCGTTTTTGCGGTATCCCTCTGGAGGCTTCATCTCCAGCAGGCGGTGAATCGTCTTTGCCTCCATCCCTGTCGTCTCGGCCAGCCGCCTTGCCGCGCGCCCCGTGGGCGCAGCCAGAAGGATCCTTGCCCCGGCCTCCCGGAAAGCACCTATAATACCGAGCGTGGTCGTCGTCTTTCCGGTTCCGGGTCCTCCGGTGAGAACCAGGATCTTGCTCTGCACAGCCATGAGGATCGCCTTCATCTGCACCTCGTCATAGTGCATTCCTGTACGGGCCGCGACCCGGTCCTCCAGGCCTTTTGCATCGACACGGATTCCCTGCCTGTTCCGGAAAATAGCTGCCAGACGTCTGGCGGAACCCTTCTCCGCGAAAAAGAAAGGAGGCAGGTAGATGGCATTGTCAGGCTTCGAATCAGCAGGTGAAAAAACTCCCTGCGCCAGATCTGCCCTCATTGCATCGGCCGACATCCTGTCAGACCGCGGAGTACCGCTTTGCTTCGTTTCAGGCCTAATAGTTTCAACCTGCGCAGTACCGCTTTGCTTCGTTTCAGGCCTTATAGTTTCAAGCTGAGCAGTACCGCTTTGCATGAAATCAGCCGGTATCAGAGACTGACCGGCATCAGAGAGAGGCGGCTGAACGATGACATCCCTGCTGCGGATCATTTCATCCAGTGTCATGGACAGAACATTGTCCTCTACCTCCAGAAGCTCTGCCCCTTTTTCCAGAAGCATGGCTCTGGTCGCGTAGCAGTGGCCGTCGTCCGCAAGGCGGTTCAGCGTATAGAGCAGGCCGCTTCTGAGACGGGCATAGCGCTCGTGCCCGAAGCCCATTTTTTCCGCAATAAGGTCAGCCGTGCGAAAGCCGATCCCCCAGACATCATCGGCCAGGCGATAGGGGTTTTCCCGGACGATCCCGATACTTTCGTTTCCGTAGGTCTTGTAGATCTTGGTCGCATGGCTTGTGCTCACATCGTGCTCCTGCAGAAAGAGCATGATGTTTTTGACTTCGCGCTGCTCCTGCCAGCTGTTTCTGATCTGTTCGACCCTGGCCTTTCCGATTCCGGGCACGCTCATCAGCCTGTCGGGATCCGTCTCGATCACTTCAAGAGTATCTCTGCCGAACTCCTTCACGATCCTTCGCGCAAACTCGGGACCGACCCCTTTGATCAGGCCGCTCCCGAGATATTTTTCGATTCCATATACAGTTGCGGGCAGAGTCTCCTCAAATGTTTCGGCAGTAAACTGCCTTCCGTACCTGGGGTCGATCTTCCAGGAGCCTCCCAGGACCAGAACGCTGCCCACATGCACTTCCGGCATAAGGCCTACAACAGTCACCAGCTCGCCGAATCCCTTAGCCCTGCATCGGATCACTGAGTATCCGTTCAATTCATTATGATAGGTGATGCGTTCAACAACGCAGCGCAGTTTTTCCATAAGTCCCCTTTGCCGCGTACCGGCTGAACAGCCGTCTTTTCTCCCGGTGCCGACACGGATCACACCGCTCCTTAGTCAATATTCAGCCCAGTGCATCTGCCTCTCCCGGTCCCGGTGCGGATCAGGTCACTCCACCGCTATGGCCACAGAGTGTGTCTCCCGGTTCAGGTGAAGATCACGCAGGATCACACAATATCCAGTCTGATCTGCTTTGCCCGGATCAGGTCTTTCCACTCATCCGTGATATCCGTATCGGTGATGATCCTGTCCATATCCTCAATTGCGGCGAAATACCCCGGATCGACCCTGCCGAACTTTGTGGAATCCGTGATCAGGATCTTCTCAAGAGACATGGAGATTGCCGCCCTTTTCAGGTCTCCTATGTACTGGTCTGTACAGGTCAGGCCCATTTCAGCGTGAATTCCGGAGGCGCAGAGAAAAACTTTCTGTGCCCGCAGCTGGCGCATAAACCTGACTCCCTCTTCGGAAGAAAAAATTCTTGTATTTCTGTGATAGTAGCCTCCTGCAAGGATCAGCCTTATATTGGGCTTGTCGCAGAGTTTGGAGACAATGTAATAACTGTAGCAGATCACAGTAAGGGGAAGATCATCCGGGATCATCTCCGGCATCATTCCCGCGGTAGTCCCGGAATCAAGCACAATGACATCACCCGGCTTCAGAAGGCTCACGGCAAAAGCGTTGATGCGCCGTTTTTCCTCAACGCAGCGACATTCCTCATCCCCGTAAACATAGGGATTTCCTGCGTCCTGCTCCTGCGCCCCTGCTCCGGAAAGGTAAGCTGAGATGCCGGAGGGGACTGCAGCTGCCGGGGAAGAGCCTGTGCTTCCACTCCGGTCAGCCATGCGCGCAGGACTGTTTCCCGTGCGATTCAATCCGTTATTTTCAATGAATTGAAGATCCCTGCGAATCGTCATCTGTGATACGGAAAAATCCTCTGCCAGTTCCGCGATTGACACAAACGGGTTTTCCTTCATTTTCTGCAGGATCCTCACGATCCTGACTTCACGCTTATTCATCTCTTATATACCTGTCAGTCATCCTGTGTGAGGAGACAGAAATCTTCTCACTGACTGTACTTTTCATGGCGCAGTCTCCGCAGACGGATCCTGAATCTTTGCTTTCTTTATCGCGCGGGCCCCGCAGGCGGGGTCCTGTTTTTTACTTTTTTGTATATACAGGCCTGCGTCCGCGCAGTTCCTCATAGATCTCACAGTAATTGCGATAGCGGATGCGGCTGATCTTTCCGTCTTCCAGAGCCGCCTTGACGGCGCAGTCCGGTTCGTTGATATGGATACAGCCGTTGAATCTGCATTTGCTCTCCCACTTTTCGAATTCCGGATAATAGTAGTGGAGGCGGTCAGGTTCTATATCCTGCACCCACAAAGATGTAAATCCCGGAGTATCCACCAGATAAGTACTCTCTCCCGCCGCGAGCAGCTCCACATGCCTTGTCGTGTTTTTTCCCCTCCGGATCTTGCGGCTCAGTTCTCCGGTCTGCATGTTTGCGTCCGGACAGAGCATATTGATCAGAGTAGACTTTCCCGCCCCGCTGGGGCCGGTCAGCACCGTGGTCTTCCCCCGCAGGATTTCCTTCACCTGTCCCAGGGTCTCCGGAATAAAGCTGCTGATAAAAAGAACAGTACATCCGCAGGCCTCGTAGGTCTCCCTGAGCTCATGGATCTCCTCCTCAGTTGCAAGGTCGCGTTTGGTAAAGCAGAGAATGGCATCGAGTTCCTTTTCCTGCATTGTGATCAGAAAGCGGTCCAGCATATTGTAGCTGGGAGCAGGGTGTGTAATGGCAAAAATCAGCAGAGCCTGATCTACGTTGGCCACATTGGGGCGGACCAGGGCATTGGTTCTGGGCAGAAGCTCCCGCACATTTCCCTCCATGGGGACACTGACAGTATCAGTGATATCGATCTCCACGTCATCTCCGACGAGAGGCTTCTTGCCGAGCGCCCGGAAAATTCCCTTGGCACGGCATCTGTAAATATTATCGCCGGTGTGGACCTCATAAAACCCTGCGATGCTTTTTATGATCTTTCCCTTCATACTCCTTCCTGCCGTTCTCCTGTCCTGTCTGTCACGACGCAAGGCCCGCTGTTCCAGGATATACCTGCAGATTGACTGGATCATCCCCGCCAATCCGGCTTTTATCCCGGCATCAGACGTATTCTTCTCTGTTTTTTATCCGGTTTTTCTGCTCCGGAATTTTTCCGTATATAATCCTTGTCTATAATCCTTGTCTATAATCCTGTTGCCTGTTCAGGAATTGATTTCTTTATTCTTTGGTAAAGTTCAGCTTCCTGACGATTTCCTTTGATTCTTCATACACATTGGTCTCAGCAGCCCATTCTGCCGTAGCTCCGGCGTCAGAAGCTTCCTCCTCAACGACATTCGTGTAGGTCATATAGAGGGTTCCTTTTGCGGCTGAGATACCCGTGAGGGATACCTGGAAGGGGAATGTGGTCGTGGTGGCATTGAGGATTTCCTCGGAATTGTCCCCATCTGTCACAATGCTCAAAGTGACAGGGGTTCCCTCCTTATAGTCAGGGTCCTCACTGCGGAGAGGTCCCTTGATCTCCTCCGAATACGAGTAGAGAGGTTCCCCGCTGATTTCCAGATCCACCTGGGTTCCATCTTCGACATATTCGCCTTTTTCAATCGATTGTCCGATTACCGTGTTGGGCGCGTAGCGTCCGCTGGTATCCGTAACTGTTGTCTCGCCCGCCACAAGACCTTCCTTGAGCAGTTCCGAAGCAGCCTGCTGTTCAGTCATTCCCAGAAGATTGGGAACCTGGACAAGTCCGCTCAGGTCCGGACCCTTGCTGACATAGATCGTAACTTCCGATCCCACAGGGATCTCCGCGCCTCCCTCGGGCGTCTGTCCGGTCACATATCCGGCATCCGTTTCGTCCGAATATTCCTCCTGTACCACAGGAGTCAGGCCGGTCTGCCGGAGGGTCGTCTCCGCTTCTTCCCTGGCAAAATCCGTGACATCCGGCGCGGCGACTCTCTCGATTCTGGCTACTGTCAGTGAGACTGTTGACCCGGCAGCGACTTCCTGGCCCTCCGGCACTCCGGCGTCCATGACAATACCTTCGCCATAGGTATCGGACACGCCATAGAAGACCTCGGATCTCAGACCGGCGTTTTCAAGCACTTTCTGCGCCTCTTCCAGAGAACTCCCGATAACAGCCGGCATCCTGACCATGCTGGTATTGACATCCGCGTTCTGATCGGGCTGGTTCTGCGCAGAATCCTGATCCTCCGGCCCGCTGACAGTTCCCACAGGCGCTGTGGTTTCCTCGATCTTATCCGCAGGTGCCTTCCTGCGGTTCACAATGACAAAGACAAAAACAGCACAGATCACAAGAATCGCGACTATAGAGAGTACCTGGATGATGCGGTCAAGGCGGCGTTCGCCCTCTTCTTCCTCATCACCGTACGCTTCCTGTGTCTGATCCTCTGCTGTTTTTTCCTGATCATCCTCAGCCTTGACCGGCCCGCTCCCGTTTTTGATTTCCCCGGCCATATCCGGACCGCTTTTTGCGGAGGGAGCTGCCTGCGGGGCGGACTGCGCCGCTTCCACTGCGCCGGCAGAGGCTTTTCTCCTTATTTCCTCTCTTTCCGCAGTGCTCATGGCGCGGGTGTCCGCCATGTTGTCATCCTGCACGCGGCTGACAAATTTTCCGTCGGGATCGTTCAGAGAACGTCTCAGATCAGAGGCAAGTTCTTCCATATTCTGATACCGCATGTCCGGGCTCTTCTCGCAGCATTTCAACACGATCTGCTGAACGCTGTAGGGCAGGTCCGGCACCAACTCCCGGGGATCGGGAAAGGGTTCCTGAATATGCTTGAGAGCAATGGCGACCGTCGTGTCCCCCTCATAGGGAACACGCCCCGTCAGCATCTCAAAGAGTGTGACGCCCAGTGAATAGACGTCGCTCTTTTCATCGCTGAATCCGCCGCGCGCCTGTTCGGGAGACGTATAATGGACAGACCCCATCACATTGGAGGTAATGGTATTGCTGGTGGAGGCTTTGGCTATTCCGAAGTCCGTCACCTTTACCTTGCCCTCTTTGGAAATAATGATATTCTGGGGTTTGATATCTCTGTGGATGATATGATTGCGGTGCGCGGCGGCAAGGCCGATCGCGACCTGAATTGCAACCGTCACCGCTTCTCTGGGTGACAGCCTTCCCTTTTTCTCAATATATTTCTTGAGTGTGATTCCGTTCACCAGTTCCATGATGATGTAGTAACTGGATTTTTCCTCCCCGACATCGTAGACATTTACGATATTGGGATGCATCAGACCTGCTGCCGCCTGTGCCTCAACCCTGAACTTGGAAACAAAAGTAGCGTTTTCCGAAAATTCCTGTTTGAGCACTTTGACAGCCACCATCCGGTTCAGGCGGTGGTCTTTTGCTTTATATACATCGGACATTCCTCCGGTGCCCACTTTTTCCAGCACCTCGTAGCGGTCCGCAATCAGCATTCCTATTTTAATCATCTTCTCTCCATCCTTCAGGCAGGCCGCGGTTCCGGTTCATTGCGGTGATCCGTGGACGCACAATGCTGTCATCCGGGTATGGACCCGGGCAGTCCCGAACAGCTTCCTGTATCAAAAGGGTTGACGAGTATTACAGAAATATTGTCTTTTCCGCCGGCCATATTGGCCTCATAGATCAGCCTGTCGGCAGCCTTTTCAAGGCTTCTGTATGAAAAAACGATCTCGGCGATCTGTTCGTCTTCGAGCATGGTCGTAAGCCCGTCTGAACAAAGGAGAAGGATATCCCCATCCATGATCTCCTCTCTGAAAAGATCGACTGTGATGTTGTCTTCGGCCCCGACCGCCCTGGTTATGATATTCCTGTCAGGGACGAGACGGGCTTCTCTGCGGGTCAGTTTTCCCGCCCGGACCATCTCCTCCACCAGAGAATGGTCGACTGTGACCTGTCTGATGCGGGACGGTTCACGCAGTATATAGAGCCTGCTGTCTCCCACATTGGCGGCAAGAAGGCGGTTCCGGCTGACGACAGCGGCGACAAATGTGGTTCCCATCCCGAAGAGAGAAGGATCCCTGGCAGCGATCGAGCGCAGTTCCCGATTGGCATCCCGGACCGCGTTTTCCAGGACCCGCCCGGGATTATCATCGGCCGCTTCCGCGACTGCGGATGTGACATAGTCCACTGTGAATCTGGATGCATAATCACCGGCATTGTGGCCGCCCATACCGTCCGCGACAATATACAGATCAGGAAAAGGACCGACGGGAATATCGCTGGTAAAAATATAATCCTGATTCATATTCCTCTTTCTACCGGTATCCGTGATTGAAAAAGATGATGGCATTCTCTTATCCCCTTGTGGCTGTACATTTATCGGGATTGCCCGGATGCATGCCGGCCATTCAGCCGCCGCACCGCGGGTTCTCACCGCATCCTCCTTCAGACTGACCGCTCTGCTCCGCTGCCGCGTGCAGTGATTCCGGTCTCTTCCTGCTCAGCATACCTGTTCCGCAGCTGACCGCAGGCACCCTCGATGTCTTTTCCGAGTGCTCTTCTAATACTAACATTTACACCATGTTTTTCAAGTTCCATTTTAAAGGCCTTCACCCCGGCATTGTCAGGGTGTCTGAAACCGCGTTCCCTGACCGGGTTGACCGGGATCAGGTTGATATGCGCCCTGAGCGGTTTCGCCAGCTTTACAAGATTCTGCGCGTCCGCCCTGCTGTCATTAATACCCCGGATCAGGCTGTATTCAAAAGTGACCTGGCGGCCGGTCACGCGGGAATAATCACCGCAGGCCTCCATCAGTTCGGCAATTGTCCAGCTGTTGGCGACAGGCATGATCCTCCTGCGCTGCTCATCCGTTGCCGCGTGCAGGGAAAGGGCCAGGGTAATATGCATGCCCTCTTTGGTAAAGCGCCGGATTCCGGGTACAATTCCGCAAGTGGACACGGTGATCCCCCTCTGACTCAGATTCATTCCCTCCGGGCATGTCAGGAGCCTGAGGAAGCGGATGAGATTGTCATAATTGTCAAAAGGCTCTCCCATCCCCATGACCACAACATGCGAGATCCTCTCGCCGGTCTCCCTGGCGATGGCATAAATCTGCTCCAGCATCTCCGAGGCCGTGAGCGAGCGGACCAGTCCGTGCAAAGTGGAGGCGCAGAAAGTGCATCCCATCCTGCAGCCTACCTGGGAAGAAATACAGACGCTGTTTCCGAAATGATACCGCATGAAGACGCTCTCCACCAGACATCCGTCCGGCATGGCGAACAGATACTTGCGGGTTCCGTCCACAGCAGAGACACGGCATTGGACCTGCCTCGCTGTCACCAGCGGATACTTTTCAGACAGCTCCCTGCGCAGCCCTGCCGGCAGATCGGTCATTTCCTCATATCCGCGTGCCCGGGAAACATGGATCCACTTAAAAAGCTGTTTCGCCCGAAAGGCGGGAAGGCCCTTCTCTTTCACAAAGCCGGCCAGTTCCTCCGGGTACATGGATTTGAGATCCGCGGACAGCTTGTCCCCGCCGCCCGGGGCAGCGCTTTCTTCCCCTGCCATATTCACTTTTTCCGGATCAATCTGTCTGACCCCGGTGTTTTCTGATCTGTCCAAAAGCTTTCTCTCCAATTCAAGACTCGCTCGCGAGTCCTGCGCGATGAAGAATAAAATCCTTCAGGTCATCCTCCGGTTTATCCTTCAGATCATCCTTAAGTTCATCCTTCAGATCATCCTTAAGTTCATCCTCCGGTTTATCCTTCAGATCATCCTTAATTTCATTCTACAGGTCATCATTCTTTTCCGGGGCCGCATGCCTCAGACTGTGTGCGATAAGAGCTGCGCCCCGCTTTGCGGATCCCGCGCTCCCACAGCGCTTACATCATTTCTTTCGGAATCTGGCCACAAAAAAGCCGTCTGTTCCATGCACATGCGGCAGCAGCTGCAGCATGTGCCCCCGGATACCGGGAATGGGGCAGGGAAGGAAAGGCTGCAGATCGTCAGGGGTCAGTCCGAGCTCCGACTCGATCCAGGCCGCATTATCCTCGTTTTCCATGCGGCTCACCGTGCAGGTACTGTAGATCAGCACTCCTCCGCTCTTCAGATAGCGGACTGCCGTCCTTAGTATTTCCCGCTGCAGTTTCTGCAGGGAAGCGATTCCCTCGAGGCTTGCCCGATACTTGATATCTCTCTTCTTGCCGATGACTCCCAGCCCTGAACAGGGAAGATCGCAGAAGACCACGTCCGCCCTGCCCTCATCTTCTTTGAAAAAGACGCGTGCGTCCCTCTCTTTGATGATTATGTTTTTTATGCCAAGGCGCCCGGCGCCCTCTCTGATTTTCTCTGTTTTTTTCCTGGTCAGGTCAAAAGAACAGACCACCCCGGCTGTCTGTATACCCGGATTCCCGGCAGATCCGGTCTCCGCATTTTCAGAGTCCACGGCCTGTCCTGACCTTTTGCCAAGCAGATCCGCCGCCAGGAAGCTCTTCCCTCCCGGAGCCGCGCAGACATCAAATACGGTCTCATTTCCTTTCAGGCCTGCCGCCTCGACAGCAAGCATGGAACTCTCATCCTGCACGGTCCAGAGGCCGGTCTCGAATCCCGGCAGCTTCCGGAGGTTTGATGTTTTCCGGAGACGGATATTATCCGGATGCCATCTGCCTTTTTCCACTGTGACGCCTGCACGTCGGAGCGAGCTCAGCAGGTCCTGCCTGTCGCTTTCACTGTCCCCGCATCTGATCCTTGCCGATACGGGGAAGATTTCCAGAAGAGCACCCAGAAGAAGCTCCGCTTCCTCTCTTCCCAGTTCCTGCTCCCACATCTGTACCAGCCACCCGGGGGACGAATATTTGCGTGAAGAATCTCTCAGCCAGTCACTTTCCGGGCCTGCGGGGGACTTTTCTATGTTCTGCCCTTCCTGTCCCGAAAGGGATATCTCCTCTTCTTCACCCCGGGCAAGGGCACTTTGGCCGGCGGGGCTCTTCTCCTCAAAATCTCCTGAATCATATCCCGGATCACTGTGTCCGGAAATATGTTCATCTTCCTGCGGTTTGCTGCCGCCGCTCTCTTCCCGTGCCTTCTCTTCCCGGCGTACCGCATTGCGGAGCACTCCGTTGACAAAGCCGGAGAGGCGGGCCGGACCGTGCTTTTTGGCCAGGCGGACTGATTCATTGCAGGCCGCGCTGTCAGGCACCGCGTCCATGTAGCAGATCTGATAAATTCCCATCCTGAGGATCTGCCGGATGGCGGGGTGGAGTCTGTTGACGGAGCGTCCGGTCAGCTCTTCGATCCTGGAATCAAGCTCCATCCTCCTCTCTATCACCCCCTCCAGAAGGCGCTTGATAAAAGCCCTTTCTGAAGCGTTCATACCCCCGCATTGATCGAGCGTGCGCCTGATCAGGACATTACTGAAAGTCTGATTCTGTTCATGCGAAAGAAGGGCAAGCAGGACCACTTCTCTCTCGTCCCGGATTGCCCTTCGGTTTTCTGTTTTATGGACTCCTTTGCGGCGCTTAGCGCCACTTTTCTCCTCCCTGCTCATCTGCGGCGCCGTCCGCCGTTCACGATCATGAGAAGACGCAGAAGCTGCAGCACAGAGGCTGCCGCGGAGGCGACATAAGTGAGCGCCGCTGCGTTCAATACCGCCCGGCTGCCCTGTGCCTCGTTCTGGCCAAGAATGCCGAAATCCTGCAGCATGACCAGAGCGCGTCTGGATGCATCGAATTCAACCGGAAGTGTCACCAGCTGGAAAAGGACACCGAAGGAAAACAGGTACACACCGATCATGGCAACAGACCTGTTCAGTCCGAAGATCACTCCCAGCATGACGATCCAGATGCCGAAATTACTGCCGATATTGGCGACCGGTACCAGAGCGGTCCTTAGTCTGAGCGGGAGATAGCCCTTCTCATGCTGCATGACATGGCCGCATTCGTGGGCTGCCACACCGATCGCAGCTACAGACGTGGAGTTATATGTGGTGTCTGAAAGATTCACCACACCTCTGCCTGGATCATAGTGGTCCGTCAGCTCGCCGGCGACATGCTGTACCTGTACACCGACAACACCGTTTCTGCGCAGGATCATCTCCGCCGCCTGGGCGCCTGTCATTCCGCAGGCACTCCTCACATTAGAATATTTTCTGTAGGCTGATTTCACATGTGCACTTGCTCCCATGCAGAGCAGGGCACCGATGATGACCAGCACATATGTTGGATCAAGCATTCCATACCCGAGATACATATCGAAATCTCCTTTCTCCTTTTATATCAGCTATATCATCAGCTGAAAATCACCTGATGGAACAGGGCGGGAGCGGCCTGCCGCTCTGCCGCCTGCTGTGTTTCCTGTTCAGGCCTTAGTTCCCGGTTTCCCCAAAGTCCCGGTTCCCCAGCATAGTACCCGCGGGAATCCTGGTGCCCCGCAGAAATGCATCCGCTGTCATTCTCTTTTTGCCTTGCAGCTGCACCTCCAAAAGTGCCAGGACTCCGTCTGCTGTCCTGACGTAGAGCGCCTTCTTATCGTTTCCAAGCACTACACCGGGCAGGACATCCTGACCGGAAAGCATTCCTGAGAGTGCGGGATCAGTCATCTCTCCGACCTCTGCTCTCCAGACCTTGAGGACGTGGCCGTCCAGGTACGTATAGGCCCCCGGCCAGGGCAGCATGCCCCTGAGGGTCCTGGCGATCTGTTCCGCGGGCTGTGACCAGTCGATTTCACCCATCTCTTTGCGAAGCATAGGAGCATAGGAGGACTTTTCATCATCCTGTTGAACCGGGCTGATCTGTCCCGCCTCTATGGCGGGCAGATGCCGCACGATCATCTCGCCGCCCAGCTTCGCCAGCTTCCCGTACAGACTCTCTCCCGTCTCTTCCGGACCGATCGGTACAGATTCCTGGAACAGGATATCGCCAGTATCCAGCCCTTCATTCATCTGCATCAATGTAATCCCGCTCTCCTTGTCACCGTTTATGACAGCCCACTGAATCGGGGCTGCCCCGCGGAGTCTGGGAAGGAGCGATGCGTGGATATTCACACAGCCCAGACGCGGAATGTCCAGAAGTTCCCTGGGAAGAATCTGTCCAAAAGCTGCCACAACGATCAGGTCCGGAGCCAGACTTCTGATTTTCTCAATCGGCTCTGCCTCCCTGATGCGGACAGGCTGATAAACCGGGATCCCCCACTTTTCAGCACATATCTTGACCGGCGTCTCGATCACCTTTCTGCCGCGTCCCTTCTGCCTGTCCGGCTGCGTGACGGCAAGAATGACATCCTTTCCCGCCCGGCAGAGTGCCTCCAGGGCAGAGACAGCGAAATCCGGAGTTCCCATAAAAATGATTTTCATACCTGTGGCCATGACCTCCTGTTTACAAACATATATGATTAAGCCGTGTGCCCCTTCGCCCGTCACGCGCTCCCGCATTTCTCCTGTGGGCCGGGAAGCAGCACATTGCTCTTAATGCGGGCATCCGGAAAATATCCGGGGATCAGTATGCAGTCTCTGTCAGTTTTCTGCTGCATGATCATCAGCGGAGCGGGCTTCCTCCTGCTCCTCTTGCCCGGCTTCCTCTTCGGCAGCTTCTTCCGCCAGTTCATCGGCATCCCGAAGTTCTCCGGTCACTTTTTCCACATAGAGATGGCCGTCCAGATGATCCAGTTCATGGCAGACCGCCCTGGCCAGAAATTCCTCTGCCTCCAGCTCCCACTCATTCATGTCCAGATCATTGTAGCGGACTACGACTCGATTGGGGCGTGTCACCACACCGACCTTGCCGGGAACAGACAGGCATCCTTCATAGCCGGTCTGCTCGCCGTCCTGCACAACGATTTCCGGATTGAGCATCGTGAGAGGCTCATTGCGCTCCTCGGTGACGTCAATGACGACCAGCCTCTTGAGAATACCAACCTGTGGAGCGGCCAGGCCGACACCGCCTGACTCATACATAGTCTCCAGCATATCCTCCGCCAGAGCGCGGATTCTGGGTGTGACATCCTTAATTATTTTTGCCTTCTTTTCCAGGACTGAATCGCCCATTTCCCTGATTGTACGAAGTGCCATATCATCCTTTCCAAAATCTGCCCTGACCGGGTGTCAGGATCGCAGATTCCTGTCTTATTGTTAACGATGTTGAGATCAAAAAGCGGTTTTTATATGTTTTTTATAATTAATGATTTTATAAAGTTTGTGCGCATTGACGAACATCAGAACGTATTGATGGGATCAAAGTCAAACTGGATGTCAACATTGCGGAACATGAATCCGCCTGTATCCGCCCTTCCCGTCTGTCCGGCAGGGGACGTCATACGCTCAATTACGTCTTTACAGCTTACCAGTGTATCATATTTTTCGGATTTAATGTATAAAACAAATCTGAACAAATCTCTCAGCTTCTTCAGCGATGCCCCGGAAGGACCGATCACCTGAAAAACATTTCCCCCGTCTCCGTGCTGCAGAACGGCCACACTGCGAAGAGGGGCTTCCTCCCTTCGCAGCGGGGCTGTCATGCCTGCAGAAGTGCTTTCTCCGCAAGAAAAAGATCCTGAAGATCCTTCATAAGAGCAGGCTTTTGTGCCGTGTCCCGTCGTCCCTCTGACAGCCATGATTTCTCCGGGAATATTCCCTGTCGGAAACTGCTGCCTCATGAGAAGGAGGCGTATCTCATTCGCTGCGCCAAGCGCGGCGTCCTCATCCTCAGACTGAATCTGGACAGCCATCATATGGCCTGCCGGCGGATAACGAAGCAGCTTCCGATAGGCGATCTCCTCCTCGTAGAAGCCCTCAAAATCCTGCTTTTCAGCGTGACGGACGGCGTAGTGGTCAGGCTGATATGTCTGGATCACGACATCCCCCGCCTGTGTTCCGCGTCCCGCTCTTCCTGCCGCCTGGGTCAGAAGCTGAAAAGTCCGCTCCGCCGCCCGGTAATCATCTCCGTAGAGGGAGAGGTCCGCCATCAGTATTCCGACCAGTGTCACTCCGGGGAAATCATGTCCCTTCACGATCATCTGTGTGCCAAGCAGGATATCCGCCTCCTCTGAGGAAAAAGCAGAGAGAATTTTCTCATAACTGCCCTTTTTTCTGGTCGTATCCGCGTCCATCCGCAGGATCCTGGCCTGCGGGAATATCTCCCGCAGATAGCCCTCTATTTTTTCCGTTCCCGCCCTCATGGCGGAAATATATCTGGACCCGCACTCCGGGCAGGTCCTGAAGGCGGTTCTCTCATAACCACAGTAGTGACAGACCAGGCGCCCGTTCCCGTGCAGGGAGAGTGAAACATCGCAGTGAGGACATTTGGGTACAAACCCGCAGCTGCGGCAGGATACAAAGCCCGCGAATCCCCGCCGGTTGATGAACAGCATACTCTGCTGTCCCCTCCTCAGGCGGTCTTCGATCTTATTGTAAAGACTTCTGGAGAGAATGGACCGGTTCCCCTCCTTCAGCTCAGCCCTCATATCCACTGTTTCGACAGCCGGAAGAGTACCGCCTGTCAGCCGCTCCTTAAGCCGGAACAGCCGTATCTCTCCCTCTCTGGCCCTGTAATAGGACTCCATCGAGGGGGTCGCCGATCCCAGGACCAATACAGCCCCGTGCATCCTGGCGATCTCCTCCGCCACATCCCTGGTCTGATATTTGGGCATGGATTCATTTTTATAACTATGTTCGTGTTCCTCGTCGATCACGATCACACCCGGATTGGAAAAAGGTGTAAAAAGAGCGCTGCGGGGGCCGATGATCACATCGATTTCCCCCCTTCGGGCCCTCTCCCACTGGTCGGCGCGCTCCGCGTCCGACAAAGAGGAGTTGACGACACTCACACGGTCACCGAAATGGCTGTAAAAACGCATGAGGGTCTGAAAAGAGAGGGAGATCTCCGGAATCAGCATGATCGCCTGCCGCCCCCTGGCACAGATCTCTTTGATGATGCTGATGTAAACTTCAGTCTTCCCGCTCCCGGTCACGCCGTGGATCAGACTCACAGAGGCCCGCCCGCTGTCAAAATCCCCGATCACTGTGTCCACTATATTTTTCTGCTCCGGACTCAGCTGCATCCCGGTCCTAGTGCTGGGAGACACATTGACGGGATTTCGCAGCTCCTGAACCGACTCGACCCCGATGATTCCGGCCCGCCTCATGGCGCTTATGGCATTTGCTGGCACATGCAGCCTGGTCGTCACAAGGGTCCAGGGAAGCACGGGCACCTCCAGAAGCTCCTTCAGCAGCCTTGCCCTCGCGGTATGATGCTTTTTTTCAAAAACCTGCAGCTGCCGCTTTCCCTCCTCTGCGGAGAGAAGCAGGCGGATCTGCCGCTGCTCCCTTATCTTTCCAGCCTTCCGGGAAGCGAGAACCGTCCGCATGGCTGTCGCCATCGTGGAGCCGTAGCGGTTTTTCATCCAGGCGGCAAGTCTGATATAGAATTCGCTGTTCTCCTCCAGGGAATATCCTCTGGCCGGCTCCACAGACTCCGCGATCTCCTTGATCTTTTCGGAGGGCAAATCCGCCCGGTCCGAAAACCCGACCACATATCCTTTCCGGAGCTTATTACCGGCACCGAATGGAACCATGACAATGCTTCCCGCCCGCAGCATCTCCCGAAGCTCAGACGGAACCCGATAGGTAAACGGACGATCCAGTCCCCTGGCCGATATGTCAATGATCACCTGTGCAAACTGCTCCAAAAAAAACCTCCGTCAAATCTCCGGCACTAATCCCGGTCAAACCGCCCTCCCGCCCGCATTTACGGGTTCCGGGCTGTGTCCGGCATCATCTTTATCAATTATCTTCAGAAAGAATCTCCCTGATCAGGACACGCTCATCCATGGGGTACTTCTTGCCTTTAATCTCCTGATAGTCCTCATGCCCTTTTCCGGCCAGAACAATAATATCCCCGGGCTGTCCGTTGCGGATCGCGTACCGGATCGCGTCTTTCCTGTCGGGAATTGTCACATAAGCACCCCCGGTCGGTTTCAGCCCTGTCACGATATCTTCAATAATCGCCCCGGGCTCTTCATTCCGCGGATTATCCGAAGTGACAATCGTAAGATCGGCGAGCCTGCCGCTCACTTCTCCCATCTGGAAACGGCGGGAGCGGGCCCTCTGCCCTCCGCAGCCAAACAGGCAGACCAGCCTGCCGGTATCATATTCACGAAGTGTCTTCAAAAGACTCTCAAGGGCCATGGCATTGTGAGCATAATCTATCATCAGTGTAAAATCATCGCTGACTCTGACCATCTCTATCCTTCCCTTGACATGGATCTTTCTGAGAGCTCCACAGATATCATCTTCCGACACTTTAAAGTGACGGCAGACGGCAATCGCGCAAAGCGCGTTGTAGACACTGAAACGGCCGGGAGCAGGCACATGCGCATGAATAGAGAGTACGCCCGCAGTATCAAACTCCACACCCAGCTCGCCGGGCGTATGGATCAGTGAAATATTCTCCGCCCGCAGATCATTGTTTTCACCCAGACCATAAGACTCCACCTCACAGGTGTGTCCCTCCAGGATCCTGTCGCTATAGGGATCATCCCCGTTGACGATCCCGACCCTGCACATTGAAAAAAGACGGCTCTTACATTGCAGGTAATCCTCAAAATCTGTGTGCTCATTGGGGCCTATATGATCCGGAGAAAGATTGGTAAAAATACCCAGATCAAACACAAAGCCGGCAGTCCTGTGCAGCTTCAGGGCCTGCGAAGAGACCTCCATCACCACCGCCTGCACACCGCTGTCTGCCATATCGCGGAAAGTTTTCTGGATCTCGATCGACTCCGGCGTCGTATTCGCCGCCGGGATCCGCACCTCGCCGTCCTTCGTCTCATAGAGCGTCTCGATCGTACCGACCAGACCTGTACGGATACCCGCAGCTTCCAGAATCGACCTGATCATATAAGTCGTAGTCGTCTTTCCCTTGGTCCCCGTTACACCTATGGTCTTCATCTCCCTTGCCGGATTATTATAAAAAGCGGCGGAAATGACAGCCATCGCAATCCTCGAATCCTCGACACGAATGATCACAGGACCCTTCCGGTCATCCCAGCCGGCACCTTCCGGACTGCCGCTGCCACTTTCCGTTTTCACGTCGGCGCCTTCAGGACTGCCGCTGCCACTTTCCGTTTTCACGTCGGCGCCTTCCGGACTGCCGCTGCCACTTTCCGAATTCCCGCCGGCGCCTTCAGGACTGCCGCTGGCTTCACCGCCAGCCTTAACCCCCACTACACCTGACAAATCAAGATCACTCTGGACGACAATCGCACAGGCACCATTTTCCAAAGCACCAGCCGCAAAATCATGCCCGTCAAATACAGCTCCTTTGATACAAAAGAACAGACAGCCGGGAACAACCTTCCTGGAAGCATCGGTGATTACCGAAATTTCCCTGTCCAGGAGACATTCAATAGCAGCCTGATCCGTTATCCTGCTCCCACTGACAGAATTCAAATGATAATCCAGAGATTCTACAAGCTTTCTAATTTTCATAACTACACCTCACCTATACAGCTGCTCCTGCCCTCTGTAAATCCAATTCAAGACTCGCTCTCGAGTATACCGTTCCGCACGCGGATTGATATGTCTTGTTATTCAAGGAATAACTACCTATCCACAACCCGGCGGGAACCTGCCTCACGCACTCAAAGGAATAATCTTCTTTCCACAGCACGGCGGGAACCTGCCTCACGCACTCAAAGGAATAATCTTCTATCCACAGCACGGCGGAAAGTCGGTGCCGGAGCGGCGTACATCCTGGCGGATCCCCCGCTTCTGCCGGCATATACCCTTCTCCGCGCACTCAAAGGAATAATCTTCTATCCACAGCACGGCGGGAACCTGCCTCACGCACTCAAATGAACAACTCTCTATCCACAGCACGGCGGGAAGTCGGCGCCGGAGCGGCGTACATCCTGGCGGAGCCGGTTTGGATGAGCATTAGATGTACTTGACGAAGCATATGCGAAGGGCCGAAAAAATGCCCGTCTTTCGCGGACGGGCATTTTTAGCGTCCACTTGTCCGAGTAATCCGGCATCGGCCGGATTACGAGTTTGGACGCGGTCCGCCCGAAACATTTGCGAGTCTTAGTACATCTTTGCGAAGGAAATACGGATCCAAAGGATGACGCCGCGAAGGCGCCCCCAAGTGCGCATACACAAATCGAGTTTGGACGCGGTCCGCCCGAAACATATGCGAGTCTTAGTACATCTTTGCGAAGGAAATACGGATCCAAAGGATGACGCCGCGAAAGCGCCCCCAAGTGCGCATACTTTCGCGCAGGCGCCCCCAAGTGCGCATACTCAAAAATGCATATCCTTCACCACAAACCTGATTGATCTCCTCCCCCTGAATTCATTGATCTCGGGGTGATAGATCATATTGACAGTCACGTCCGCTCTGCCGTTCAAAAGTTCCAGCCAGGCTCTGCTGCCCCGTGCCGCTTCAATTTTCTCTCTGAAGAGATCCGCTTCCCGGAACATGGTCAGTGCAAGCTGCTCTCCGTTTGAATCGATTGCCTCGAATCCAAGTACATTTCTGCCCTTTCCCATGACCCTGAGGCCGCAAAGCCGCACTCCCCTTGCTGCAAAAACGGGCTTAAGATTGGCAGTTCCGCAGGGTTCAAGGTGCTTCAGCTCTTCAACCATATTAAAGGTCCACAGAGAGGGGGGAAGTTCCATATCGATGTGCACCACCTCAGTCAGGTCTTCTTCCTGAAGGGTACTGGTCTCCTCGAGACGCTTCTGAAGGAGGGGAATATCCTCTTCCCTCATGGAAAGACCCGCCGCCATTTTGTGCCCGCCGAATTTCACAAACAGTTCTTTGATCTCCGTCATGGAGGCGAACATGTCGTATGCCTCGATCGATCTGCCAGATCCCTTGGCCATACCGTCCTCTGTTCTTGTCAGGACAAAGACCGGCCGGGAAAAGCGCTCCCTGATCCTGCCGGCAATGATCCCGGCGAGCGATTCGTGACACTCCGGCAGATAGATCACAAGGACACGGTTTTTCAAAAGATGCTGGTCAGAGACTATCTGCAGAGCCTGTTTCACCCCCTGCTCCGTGAGGCTTTTGCGGCTGTCATTCAGTTCCCTCAGCTTCTGGGCACTTCGGAGGGCACGTTCAGGGTCGTCTTCCATAAAGAGAGCCAGAGCCCTCTCCGCATTGTCCAGGCGTCCTGTTGCGTTCAGGCAGGGACCGATCACAAATCCCGCATGATAAGTGCTGATGGCTTTATCTTCCAGACCGTTGACCAGCAGCAGACTCCGGAGTCCGGTATTTTCAGTACGCGGAATACGGCCCAGGCCCTCCCTGACCAGGATCCTGTTTTCATCCTTCAGAGGCATGACATCACAGACAGTCGCCAGGGCACAGAAGGGAAGAAGTTCCTCCAAAAGGCGGGAACGCATCTTGGGAGCAAGCCTCTCAAGCAGAAGGTCTGACAGCTTCCAGGCCACAACAGCTCCGCAGATCTCAGGAAAAGGATACTCTATTTTCCCTGTCTCAGGATTGCGGACTTTGGGATCCACGACCGCATCCGCAGGCGGAAGGATATATTTTTTATGTCCGCCGGCATCTTCTTCAAAGGGCACTTCGTGGTGGTCTGTGACGACCACGCAGATACCTGCCTCCTTTGCGGCGCGGACTGCCTCGACTGCCGAGATGCCGTTGTCGCAGGTCAGGATCACTCCGACCCCGTCCTCCGCGGCATCTGCTGCCATCCGGGGATTCATACCGTAACCGTCTTTGATCCTGTCGGGAAGGACCACATCTGCCGAAGCTCCGCAGGCAGACAGAACCCGCATGAGAATATAGGAAGCACAGATTCCGTCCACATCGTAATCGCCGATCACACGGACCGCCTCTCCCCTCCTGATTTTTTCACAGAGCAGTCCGACAGCCTTTTCCATATCAGGCAGAAGCAGGGGTGAATAAAGATCTGCCAGTGACCCTCTCAGAAAGCGCTGTGTCTCCTCGATTCCGATCACATCCCGGTTTCTGATCACACGGGCAAGGACCATGGATATCCCACAGGCTTCCGCGATCGCCCTGAAATCCGCCCTCTTGGTGTAAAGCATCCACTTCGCCATATCGATCCCTTCCTCTTCGTCCTTTCCGCTTATGGTAAAAGCAGGGAGGATGTTGGCATCCTCCCTGCATTCATATACGGGACTGAAAATCCCGCTCCATGCTCAGATCCGCTGCGCTCAAATCTTATAGAAACGGGACATCCCGCTCTGATATCCGTGCGCTGTCCCGGTCGCCTCTATAGCCGGCAGTAATACCTGTCGCAGTAATACCTGTCGCCGGACTGTGAGGACCCGGAGTCTCAGACAGTGATCTTAGCCTTATTCCTGGCTTCCTCTTCCTTGCGGCGGCGCTCTTTGCGCTCCTTCTTGGAGAGGTTGGAATAGTCGTTTTTATTTTTCTTATTCTGCTGGTTTCCTGAACCATCGCTGTTTCCGCCCTTCTTCTGACCGGAAGATGCCTGTGCGGCATCGTCCGACTTTTTGCGAAGGACATACCAGATGGAACCTGCCAGGCAGACAGAGGAATAACCGCCGCAGATGATACCGATCATGATCGGAAGGGCGAATTCCTTGACGCTGGAGACACCGAAGATAAACAGGGTCAGCACCATGAAGAAAGTGGTCAGAGAAGTAAAGATACTTCTGGAGAGCGTGTCTGTGATACTCTCGTTGACCAGGGCAGCAAGCTCCTGTCCTCTGCGTCTGGACCGCAGGCTCTCGCGCACGCGGTCGAAGATAACGATCGTAGCGTTGATCGAATAACCGACGATGGTCAGCATGCAGGCGATGAATGTGCTGCCCACGCTGACTCTGGCGACCGCGTAGAAAGCCAGCACGACCAGAACGTCATGTGCCAGGCAGATGACGGAGGACGCACCGAAGCGCAGATCCTTGAAACGGAACCAGATATACAGCAGCATCAGGACCAGGGCAACGCCGACCGCGAGCAGAGCGGCGCTCTTCATCTCGTTACTGATCGTGGAGCTGATGGTCTCGGAAGTAATGCTGTCCTTGTCAACTTTGAATTTCTTGACCAGCTGGTTGGACAGCTCGGTGCTCTTGTCGGTATCAAGGACGACAGACTTGAAGATGACTTCGTTGCTTCCGGAAACCTTCTGCACCTGAACGTTCTTGTCGCCTGTCACCTTGGTGAAGACGGGGATGACCTGCTTCTCAATCTCTTCCAGGCTCATATCTTCGTTGAAACTGACATTTGTGGATGTGCCGCCGACAAAGTCAAGGCTGAAGTTGAGGATGGACTTATCTTTGCCCAGATGGATGCCCATGGCGACAAAGCCGCAGAGGATAAGCGCGAGCGAGACCGCAAAGAAGGCCTTCCTGTGCTCAACGAAGGAAATAATATTTCTCTTTTTGCCGACACCGTAGAGGCTCTTATTTGTGAGTCCAAGGCCGTAGAAGATGTTCATGATCAGCCTGGTCACGAAGAGAGAAGTGATCATGGACAGAATAATACCGATCGCCAGGGTGTAGGCAAATCCCTTGATCGTACCGGAACCCAGAACAGCCAGGACCGCCGCGGCGATCAGGGTGGTGACATTGCCGTCGATAATGGCGGACAGAGCCTTATGATATCCGTTGTTGATAGCGGTTTTTACACCCAGACCGGCTCCGAGTTCCTCGCGGATACGGGCAAAAATGATCACGTTGGCATCGACTGCCATACCGATGGAAAGCAGGATACCTGCGATTCCGGGCAGGGTCAGTGTGATATCAAATCCATTGAGAACGAGCGCCATCATCATGATATAGATGCACAGCGCCAGTACTGCCGCGAAACCGGGCAGAAGGTAGATCACGATCATGAAGAGCGCGACAAGGCCGAAACCGACCATGCCGGCAAACTTGCTGGTGCGGATGGCGTCCTGACCCAGCTGTGCGCCGACGATCTGGGAGCGCAGACGCTCCAGCTCGACCTTCAGTCCACCGATACGGATCGTGGAAGCCAGATTCTCAGCGGTCTCAATGCTCTCCTCACCGGTGATGACCGCGCGGCCGTCTGTGATCGCCGCCTGGACGCTGGGAACGCTGATGAAATGTCCGTCGTAATAGATACCAATGGACTCACCTGCGGCATATGCCTTGGTTGTGGCCGCGGCAAAAGCCTTTTTGCCTTCGTTATTAAAGGTCAGGGCGACAACGACCTGCTTGTTGCCCATGTCATCCTGCTGATAGGTGGCCTTGGCATCAGTGACCTGGGTACCTGTGACAACAGCGTCGCCGTCCTTGATGATCTGATCAAGATCTTTGGTCAGGACATATTCGACAGAGCCGTCTTCAGTGACACCCATCTGATAGTTCTGGTTGCCTTTATCATCAGTCTGGCGGATGAAGTACAGGGAGCCGGGACGTCCCAGATCCTCCAGGATCTTATTGGTCTCCGCAACGCCGGAAATACCCGGAATCTCAATATTCAGACGGTCTGTGCCCTCTGTATAGACCTGTGCTTCCGTGCTGTACTCATCGACACGGCGCTGCAGTTTATACTTGGTATCATTCAGGTCTTCCTGAGACGGAGGTGTCTCTCCCACCGCCTGATATGTGATGCTGGCGCCGCCCGCCAGATCCAGGCCCTTCTTGATGTTGTGATAGGATCCTCTGTGTCCCTTGCCAAATCCGATCAGCACCGTGTACGCCATCAGTCCTGAGATGGCCAGCACGAGCAGAAGGGAAATGACCGCTCTCGATTTTTTCATTAATAGCTCCTCCAATATATACTACACTGTTCGCTTCCGCGCCCCTCCGACAGGACCGCGGACAGCAAAAGTACCGGTAACAGAACCGGAGGTATCCTCTTTCAGGAAAAGCCGGCCCCCAAAAACGCGGATCACGACCGTCCAAAAAGCAGACACTTTGCAATTATAGCACCATGCCTCCATGATTGTAAAACATTTTCTTTAAAAAAGAACAATTCATAAATCTTTATAAAAAGCCGGTTTTCATTAAGCCATCGTAAAAGGCGGGATTATTCATCAGACCATCGCAAAACGCCGGATTTTTCATTAAACCATCATAAAGGCCGGATCATTCATTAAACCATCATAAAAAGGCCGGATGGATCTTTCTTCCATCCGGCCTCCCGGTTCTCAAATCTGCAATTTGTTGAGGAAAAATCAGAAAACCTTATCAGAACGTTCCTTCAAACTTCTGCCGGAAAATCTCCCAGACATCCCTCACGAAGATTCTGCCGTGAAGGTCAAGGTTGTCCCTGTATACTTCATAGTAGCTTCCGTTGTCCAGTGAAATCTGCAGGACATAAGGCTCGGAATAAGGAAATACCTCATCCCCGGGATCAGTCATGGGCGAAGATGTGTTGAACAGAAGATGCGCCACATTGGTCGTCATATCGGGAAGATCCCTGTTCAATTTAAATAAGAACTCTTCGCTTTCATAATAATAAGTCAGTCCGAGAGACGAATACCGGCTCTTAACGAGATATCCGTTGTCGAAGACCAGGTTGTAGGTTCCGTAAGGCAGGAAACCTTCGGGGACATAATCGCCGGCGACTTCCTCGTCAAACTTCTTCTTTTTCTCCTCGGCTTCCTTAGCCTTTTGGGCAGCGGCTTTTCTGTTTTCCTCAGCCTTCTTTTCTGCTTCGGTCTTTTCCCCGCCGGAGGACTTGTCCTCAGCCTTCTGGTCAGCTTTATCGGAAGCCTCCTTGCCGGAATCGGATTTTTTCTTCTTATTTTTTGAGGATTTCTTTCCTTCAGCGGACTCTTTTCCGTCGTCAGCCTTTGCTGCGCTGGCCGCTGCAGTCTCTTTTCCCGCGTCAGCCTCTGAGACATCCGTCTGCGCGGCTTCCACTGTCGTCTTTTTCATAAAACCTCCGGCAGAAATGCATCCTGCCGCGGCAATCACTACACAGAGCAGTAACGCCAGAGTTGTTTTTTTCATCATGCCATCCCCTCGCTTTCTCAGTGAACATTCCTCTGCGGATCAATCGTTTCTGTTCGTTCCGGTATAGATCGCGCAGATCCGCCGGTATGAAGTTTTTTGCAATGACAATCCGGGCATGTCTGCAGCGTCAATTATTAAAAAAGATGCCTGCATGTCCTGCTTACTTCTATATCGTAACCAAGAGGAATGAGAATTTCAAGTCGAAACTTTGAACCGGTCCATGAGTGACCGGTCCATAAGTGAATGATCCATAGGTGAGTGGTCCATGAGTAACTGGTCCATGAGTGACCGGTCCATGAGTAACTGGTTCCATGAATAACTGGTTCCTGAGCGATTCCCGAACCGGCAGCGTACAGATGAGGTTACAGTCCGGCCTCAGGCAAAAATATGACCTTGTCCGGACTTAGAGAAAGCATTGCCTTGTTCGGCTTCAGACAAAATATGACCTTGTCCCGCCACAGGCAAAATATGGTGCCGTGCGGTTCCAGGCAAAACATGGCGTATTGCGCCTTCTTTTGTACCCTGTTACAATTACTGCACAAACCGGCCTTTGCGGCAACCCCTGAAAGCCGGACAGGTACTGCTGCTTTCAAAACCCTCTTTGACGCCAGGCGTGCCTGCCCGGAAAGGGAAAAAACCGGCTGAAGAACCGGTCTTTTTTCATAATGATGGAGAACATGATGATGTAGTTTATAGTGATAGGGTTTATAGTGATGGGGTTTATAGTGATGGGGTTTACAGTGGTGGAGCTTATACTGATGGAGTTCATGATGATGGAGTAAAAGGATATGCAGACAGTCATTTTAATCGCCGAAACCGTCTCAGACGCGGCAGACCGCGCCGTATCTGAAGAAATCCGCCGTATACATAAAGCTAATGATGCCGCACTCCGGCTGCAGCTCTTCCGGGAGGGACTGCGCTCAATCGGCCTTAATGAAGATGCCTCACGTTTCACTTCAGATCATATCGAGGTCTCCTCTTTCGGGAAGCCCTATTTCCGGGACATTCCTCAGGCGCACATCAGCCTCTCTCATTCCGGAAATTATATTGCCTGTGCCTTTTCCGACGTGGAGATCGGCCTGGATCTGCAGGAATGCATAAGTCCTCACACAGATGTACTGCGTCTGGTAAAGCGTTTTTTCACTTCTCAGGAATATGAAGCACTTCTGTCTGTTTCCGGAGATGATAAAACCCGGCAGAGAGAGATTTTTTTCCGTCTGTGGGCCATCAAAGAGGCCTATCTGAAATATATAGGCTGCGGGCTCAGTGGAGAATTGAACAGTTTCCTGCCGGATCCCCTCCCCCTGCACAACGATCTTTCCGGGGCACACGGACTTATCCGGGTTCTTGAAAAAACAGATTTGCTGACGCCGGCAGAGTATTCGCTTCTCCCGGCCCCGGAGGGCTTCACCATGGCAGTCAGTGCCCAAAAGATTCCTTCAGGCATTGTAATCCGATATTATGATGCCAGTGGCAGAAGTTGATGAAAATATAAAATGCAGCTGCCCTGATCCGGAATACCAGCTACAGGGTCCGGTCAGGCAGCTGCATTTTTCTTTAATACATCTATTATACTTTTGGTATTTCTTTTGTCGTTATTACATCTCTTTACTTCTTCTGTTTCAGATTTTTATTCTGTCTCAAATTCTGTTTCAGATTATATTCTGCTTCAGGTTCTTATCCTGTTTCAAATTCTGTTTCAGATTATATTCTGCTTCAGGTTCTTATCCTGTTTCAAATTCTGTTTCAGATTATATTCTGCTTCAGGTTCTTATCCTGTTTCAAAACCGCTGTCTCCGGTTCCGAAATATTTTTATTCCTCAGCCGGCAGATCCAGTGCGATGCTCAGGTCTCTGAGCTGTACGGGGTCGACTACGTCGGGAGCACCGCTCATGAGATCGGCTGCATCCTTGTTCTTGGGGAAAGCGATGACTTCGCGGATGCTGTCGGCACCGGTCAGAAGCATGACAAAGCGGTCGACACCGTAAGCCAGTCCTGCGTGAGGGGGCACACCGTACTTAAAAGCGGTGAGCAGGAAACCGAACTTCTCGTCAGCCTCCTCTTTGGTGAGTCCGATGACCTCAAACATCTTCTCCTGGATGTCGCTCTGGTGGATACGGACGCTGCCGCCGCCCAGCTCGACGCCGTTGAGAACGATGTCGTAGGCCTTGGCGTGCACGCTGCCGGGATCGCTGTCGATGCGGTCCCATTCCTCTTCAACCGGCATGGTGAAGGGATGGTGCATGGCCATAAAGCGGTTCTCCTCCTCGGACCACTCAAGAAGCGGGAAGTCGACGACCCAGAGGAAATTGAACTGATTGTGGTCGATGAGACCCAGATCCTCGCCCAGTTTCAGGCGGAGGGCTCCCAGAACGTTCCATACGATACCGTTCTTGTCAGCCGCGAAGAAGAGCAGATCTCCGGGCTCGCCCTTCATACGGGCGATCAGAGCCTGAATCTCCTCCTCGGAGACAAATTTGGCAAAGGAGCATTTGACGGAGCCGTCTTCCTTCATCTGGATATAAGGCAGACCCTTTGCGCCGTTGCCGCGGGCCATCTCTACGATCTTGTCGATCTGCTTGCGGCCCATGCCGCCCTGACCCTTTGCGTTGATTCCGCGTACGCTCCAGCCCTTCTTTGAGGCAGCGTCCGCGAAGACGCCGAAACCGCAGTCTTTGACCAGATCTGTGACTTCCACCAGCTTGAGGCCAAAACGGGTGTCAGGCTTGTCAGAGCCATAGTCGTTCATGGCATCGATCCATTTCATACGGGGGAAGGGAAGCTCGACGTGCAGGCCGATCGCGCGCTCCACCACGTACTGGATCAGACGCTCGTTGACGTCGATGACATCATCGACATCCACAAAGGAAAGCTCCATGTCAGCCTGGGTAAACTCGGGCTGCCGGTCCGCTCTGAGGTCCTCATCGCGGAAGCATCTGGCAATCTGGAAATAGCGGTCGTAGCCGGAGCACATCAGGAGCTGCTTGAAGATCTGGGGAGACTGGGGCAGCGCATAGAATGTGCCGGGCTTCACGCGGCTGGGAACCAGATAGTCGCGCGCGCCTTCGGGCGTGGATTTGCAGAGAATGGGCGTCTCGATCTCGAGGAAGCCCTCTTTGTCCATAAAGGTGCGCATATCCTGCACGATGCGGCTGCGAAGCATGAGCTTGCGCTGCATGTCCGGCCTGCGCAGGTCAAGGCTCCTGTACTGAAGGCGGAGCTCTTCTTTTGTATTGCTGTTCTCTACGATGTGGAAGGGCGGTGTCTCGGACTCGGAGAGAATCCTGGTATCTTTCACGCGCACTTCAATCGTTCCGGTGGGGAGGTTCTTGTTTACTGCCCCGCTGCGCAGGGTAACAGTACCGGTAGCCGCCACGACAAACTCCGCACGCATCTTCTCTGCCTTGTGGAAGTTCTCTTCGCCGCAGTCCGCTTCTTCATAGATCAGCTGGATCAGGCCGGTGCGGTCCCTGAGGTCCACAAAGACGATGCCGCCCTTATTTCTCTGCTTGGCGACCCAGCCCATCACTGTCACTGTCTTTCCGACATATTCTTCTGTCAGTTCAGCGCACCGGCACGTCCGGTGCAGTCCTTTCATCGATTCTGCCATAGCTGTTATCTGTTGTTCCTTTCTGTAAAAAAATACAGTATTGATGTATCAGAGGCGGACGGGTCATTTACCGTGCCGCTCCCTGTTATGTACCTGTTTGTTTCAGAGTTCTCTGCACTGCAGATCTCCGGGAATAAGTCAGTCAGCGCATCCCTCATGACGACTCAACCATTGGACCGGCCCAAAGTCTTACTTAAGGGGATTAATGTAAAGCCCTGCTTAAGGGAATCTGACTAAAGCCTTACTTAAGAGGATTGGTGTAAAATTCCTCGAACTCCTCATAGCCGCGGTCCCTGAGCTGCTGCTTCTGGAATTTTTTGTTCTTTGCCATTCTGGCCAGAAGCACCTGTCTGCCGGCGGCGCGCTCCTCCTGCGCTTTCTTCATGGCATCCTTCATGCGCTCTGCCGGGAGGTTCTTCTCAAGCAGGAAGGCGACCTTCTCAGGGCTTCCGGGAATCCTGAATCCCTGTTCCATGAGGATCAGGATGATGCGCTCGAATCCGATCGAGAATCCACAGGCCGGGACGTCCTTGCCGGTGAATCTGCCGACCATGCCGTCGTAGCGTCCGCCTCCGCCGCAGCTGATCCCCAGCTCAGGCATGGCGATCTCAAAAATGGTACCGGTGTAGTAGCCCATGCCGCGCACGATAGTGGGATCGAAAACAATCCGGAAATCGGCCTCTTTGACCCCGTCGACACTCTCGATGACAGTCCGCAGGTCGGGAATCACAGTATCGTCGATCACGCCGGTCAGTTTTTCATCGAGGTAGGCAAGCTGATCATCCGCCTCTTTGAGTCCCTTGAACAGGCTGATATAGGCATCTGTGCTCTCCTGTGTAAAACCGCTCTCCACCAGTTCCGCGGCGGCGCCGTCCATGCCGATCTTATCCATCTTGTCGAGGATGATAAATACTTCTCCGAAGCGGTCCGCGGGGAAGCCGCAGGCAGCTGCCATGGCTGCCAGGATCCGCCGGTCATTGATCCGGATCTGGAAACCCTTGAAGCCCAGGCGGCCCAGGGTCGTGGTAGTAGCCAGGATCAGCTCGATCTCAGCGAGGTTGGTCGCCTCGCCGATGATGTCTATATCACACTGCATGAACTGGCGGTAGCGTCCCTTCTGGGGCCGGTCAGCCCGCCAGACATTGCCCATCTGCAGAGCCTTGAAAGGCATGGGAAGATCATTGGCGTGGTTGGCGTAGTAGCGGACCAGCGGGACCGTCAGGTCATAGCGGAGACCGCCGTCCACCAGGTCCTCTTCCGACTTGGCTGTGTCAATGCGGAGTTTCTCCCCTCTCTTGAGGATCTTGAAGATCAGCTTTTCGTTGTCGCCGCCCTGCTTGCTGGTCAGGTTGGCTATATTTTCCACACAGGGAGTCTCTATTGAAGAAAATCCGAACTCAGCATAAGTCTTTTTGATCACGGAGATCGCGTAATCGCGGATTTCCATCTCCTCGGGCATAATGTCCTTCATGCCTGTAACAGGCTTTTTAATCAGCGCCATATCAATCCTCTCTTTATGTTGAATGTTTTGATGAATGTAAAAAACAGAACTTTCGTAATCATTCTGTGAAACTGCCGGTTTTCCTTTTCTCTGCTCCTTCATCCGTCAGCAGTTCTGCGGCTTAAATGCATCCTGCTGACAGACAGTTTTTTATTTTAACCTTTTTCACTGAAACTTTCAATACAATATCGGACTCTGCCTTTTTATAAATATATACGACATCAGCCGTATAATACTGCCCATATAATATGATGTCGGGGTCAAAAGGTGGTAAAAGTAAATCCGTATCGTCAATATACACAAACACCTTGGACACGCTCTCGCTCAATCCTCGCTGGCAGCGGTACTAAGGGCGCTAAAAACCAGCGCCCAAGTACCAGGCACGCAACATCTCCTTGACGATACTCAGAGCCTTTTCCTGACTTTTGACCTTTACATCATAATATCTCTCAGGCAATATCAAAAGATCTTTCATGTTATATCTATCATGCAGTAGCTCACATGTAATTTCTCCCATGCAATATCAAAAGATCTCACATGTAACATCTATCATGCAGTATCTCCCATGCAATATCAAAATTTCTCCCATGTATTATCTATCATATATCTGTGTCTGATGATTACCCCCTCCGTGTACAAAAAGTACAAAAAGATCTTACCACTTCAGAAACCGGAGTATTACAAAAAGGAGACTTCGTTGAAAACCACATAAATTCTCTCTTTTCGTGCCTGAGAGAAAATTAACTATTATCACTAAATATCCCTCTGTTTTTTACATTGTTTTGTGCACTTTTCATGCAAACAGGTATATAATTGTTACATAGGGCAATCAATGTGGTTTTGCGACAGCATCATCGCGAACAAAGAATTCCTCACAGAACTCGACCGCGAGATCGGCGATGCGGACCACGGCATCAACATGGCGAGGGGCTACACAGAAGCGCTTGGCCAGCTTCCGCAGGATTCGGACGACATCGGCGCTGTCCTGAAAAAGACAGGCATGGTTCTGATTTCCAAAGTAGGAGGAGCCTCCGGACCTCTCTATGGTACAGCCTACATGAAGGCAGCCAAAGCGACGGCGGGGAAAACAACTCTGACAGTACAGGACGGAAAAGAAATCTTCGAAGTTGTCATCGGAGGCATCAAACAGCGCGGAAAAGCAGAGCGGGGTGAAAAGACCATGCTCGATGCCATCATTCCGGCCTACGAGGCCTATTGCGCTGCGGCAGATGCAGGAAAAAGTCTTGATGAGTGCCTTGAGGCTATGTGCGAAGCCGCCAAAGAGGGGGTGGAGTTCACCAAGACCATCCGCGCCACAAAGGGACGCGCCAGCTATCTGGGCGACCGCAGTATCGGCCACCAGGATCCCGGGGCCACCTCTTCTCTGCTCACGATGGAGGCCATCCGCGACTTCTGCAAATGATCATCCGTATGCACTGAAGGACTTTCCTGTTTAATTACACGGGCGGCATCAAATAAGATTAATGCCCCTTGTTTTTCAGGTAGGACAAAAGGACAGGAGGAACATCCATGGTCGGAATCGTAATTGTCTCCCACAGCAGGCTGGCTGCGGAGGGAATACGGGAGCTCGCAGCCCAGATGGCTGGACCTGACACCGCCATCATAGCATGCGGCGGAATGGAGGACGGAAGTATCGGAACAGATGCCATGCGGATTCAGGACGCTATCGTCCGGGCAGACAGCGGCGATGGTGTCTGTGTCATGGTCGACCTGGGAAGCGGCATTATGAGCGCGGAGACAGCCATCGAATTTCTGGAATTTGATGACGATCACGCCGGGATCTGTGTACGGATCGCGGATGCTCCTGTTCTCGAGGGCGCAGTGAGCGCGGCTGTATCGGCATCGGCAGGAGACTCACTCGAAGAAGTGATCGCCGCGGCTGAGGAAGCCAGAGGGGTGAAAAAGCTGGAGTGAAACCTCCGGTCATCAGGAAAAAACGAATGCACAGAATCATTTCAGTCATTTCGAAATCCTGAACACATGTAATCGTACATAATCAGCTTTGCATTTTCCGAAGTTGTTAACTGTAAATGGTAAAAATGGAGGGTTATCATGAAAAAACTGATCAACAGTGTCGACAATGTAGTTGATGAGATGCTGAACGGAATGACAGCGGCATTTCCGGAGTACATCGAGCGTGTTCCCGGAACAGATGTTGTAGCCCGCACAGGCGCGAAAAAAACCGACAAGGTCGTCCTGATCAGCGGCGGCGGCAGCGGACATGAGCCCGCTCACGGCGGCTACGTAGGCAAGGGCATGCTGGATGCTGCAGTTGCAGGCGCTGTCTTTACATCCCCCACTCCCGACCAGGTCTATGAGGCCATTCAGGCTACAGAGTGCGGCAAAGGCGCCCTCCTGATCATCAAGAACTATACCGGTGATGTCATGAACTTCGAAATGGCCGCCGACATGGCCGCCGATGAAGATATAGTCGTCGACAAAGTTGTCGTGGCTGATGACGTGGCAGTCGAAAACTCCACCTGGACCACCGGGCGCCGCGGAATCGCCGGCACAGTTTTCGTACACAAGATCGCGGGTGCCTGCGCTGAGACCGGTGCCGACCTGCCTGAAGTCAAGCGCATCGCCGAAAAAGTAATCGCCAATGTCCGTTCTATGGGTATGGCTGTCTCCCCCTGCACGGTACCTGCCGTCGGAAAACCCGGCTTTGACCTCGCAGATGATGAAGTCGAAATCGGTATCGGCATTCACGGAGAACCCGGAACCCACCGCGAAAAGATCTCTTCCGTCAACAACACCGTCGACCATCTGGTAGGAAAGATTCTCGACGAAGGCATCTACGCCGAAGGTGATGAAGTCGCCGTCATGGTCAACGGCATGGGCGCCACCCCTCTGAGCGAGCTCTTCATCGCCAATCTCCGCGTCAAAGAGATTCTGGATGAGAAGAAGATCAAAATCGCCAAGACAGTCGTGGGCAATTACATGACCTCCCTCGACATGGCAGGCTTCTCTGTCACCCTGCTCAAACTCGATGACGAGCTCAAGGGCTATCTGAATGCCCCTGCAGACACTCCCGCTTACAAAGAAGTGTAATAATAAAAGGGTAGAGGCGGCTACGCCGCCCTCTACTTCGACCGGCCGTGTCCGCCACAGGACGAAAAATACATCTCACGTGCCGTATCATAAATAACTGAGATCAAAAGAGGGTAAAATCCTCTGTAACCATTATTACGTTCAAGATGGAGGTCCGATGGCGTTTCTGGATTTTTTCAAATCAGTAGATATCAATAATGAAGTCAACCGCTGCAGAACCACTAAGGGTTCCGTCCTCCTCGATGTGCGCACGGAAGAAGAGTACCGCAGCGGACACATCAGCGGGAGCCGCAATATTCCCGTCGAAAAAATCGACAACGCGGTCAATCTCCTGCATGACAAATCCGCTCCTCTCTTTGTCTACTGCCAGAGCGGAGCCCGCAGCAGGAAGGCTGTCTCCAAGCTCCGCAAGATGGGCTACACGGAAGTGTACAACATCGGCGGGATCGATTCCTTCCAGGGTCAGCTGCAGAGAGGAAAGCGATAAACTGACTTTCTGAAGCTGTATTCGATTTTCCTTTTTAAGGACCGTTTCATAGAAACAGTTTAAAACAGGGCATATCACATTTCCCCAATGTGATATGCCCTGTTATTTACGGATATTCTGTTTTAAAATGCCAGTTCATTTTTTGAAAATACCGGATTTTTTCCCGCCTGCTTTTTTATTCAGCCCCTTGAGCACAAGTCCTGCGGCAAGCGGAGCAATCCCTTTTCTCTTGGGGGCAACCTTCACCTTTTTCACTGTCACTTTCCCGTCTTTGTTTTTCTTTGCTTTTACCTGCACCTGAGCTTTGCCTCCGCCTGCCAGCCGGTACAGGATCAGAGCCGGAGGCACTATTTTTGCGGCCGCGGCTACGGCTTTATTGCCCCCCGCGATGCGGTTAACGACCCTCTCCTTTTCTTTTTCAACGATTACTTTGCGAAGGAGATGCAGCGCTACCAGACGGGCCGCTCCCTTCTGCAGATTATTCGGCTTTTTTTTAGTCATTGCTCTTCCTCCCGGCAGTTCATGATAGACCGCTGCAAATACTTATTACATTATACCCTCCGGAGTACGGTTTTGCCATCTGGTTAAATCAGTTTTATACAGTGAACCGACTTGGCAAACAATGCTTACCTGCTGATCCTGACGGTCCTGACCGGGCTCCACTCGGACCAGTATACTCCGTTGCCCACAAGCTTATATGCGCGGACCTT
>CACYTU010000017.1 GCA_902777355.1 uncultured Lachnospiraceae bacterium
TCTGTACCTCTCAAAACAGAGCTGATGGTGATGGACATCGTTGTATCCAGTACCGAACAGCTGATTTTGGGTATGGCGAACAGAGCGTCCTGTGTGGCATGCTCTGTTACGGCCGTTATTACTCTGATCAGCTATGGCGGTGAACCTTCCGTGCCTACAGGGATCGTGTCCCAACTTCCTTCGTCCCACCTGTCCATACACCGAGCGCCGACAAAACTGTCTCACGGGATCATGTCCCAGGGGTGGTTACTGTTATCGGCTGCGGCTCCTGTTTTCATTTGATAGTTACTGACCCGGCTTTTACTACAGCGGTCCTGAAATGATCAGAGGACGCGGTACCGCCGCATTTTCCGCCGGAGCATGATGACGATGTGATGGCTGCTGTATCCTGGTATGCCCGGTATGAGACCTTTGATCAGGCCACTGACGTCTTTTCCGCAGGGCGGTGTATATCACCGAGCATCCTGGACGGATCATAGCTGCGCCGTGTGCGGAGCAGCATGTAAATGATCCTCAGGAGTTTGCAGGCGATGACGATAAGGGACTGCATCTTTTTCAAAGGGTTTTCCTTCCGGGTCGTGTAGTAGATATGCAGCGCCCTGAACTCATCTGCGTGTGCGACCGACGACCTCGCTGCCTGGAACAGCCAGTACCTGAGCCTTTTCCGGCCGCGCCGGCTGATCTTTGTATCTCCCCTGTGCTTGCCGGAACTGGAAGATACGAGGCTCAGCCCGCTCATCTTCTGGATCTCCTTCGCGTCATCAAAACGGCTGATATCACCCATTTCAGAAAGGATCCCGGACAGGATGTTCTCACCGATCCCCCGTATCTCCAGTACATTGGACGCGGAGGGTATCTCGCGGCATCTGATGTGCAGCATCTCTTCGGTATCCGCTATCTCCTTGTTGAGACGTTCCAGCTCCTCGGCAGACCATCTGACCGCTTTCCGGCCGCCCTGCGTGCCGTGCACCAAGCCGACGCTCCCGGAAGCCAGGTCCACGATCTTTCCCGCCCTGCCGTAGCCGCGTCCCTTGAGGCCTGCTCTCCGCCATATATCACGGAGGCCGTCCGCGCCTATGGAGAGTATGTCCTCAGGGAAAGGGGCTTCTTTGAGCACTTCCAGGGCAAAAGCACTTTCTATCTTTCCGAATGCGTCCTTATATTCCGGAAAATAGATCGACATCTCCCTGTGCAGGCGGTTGATCGCACGGATCCTGTCTTCAGACAGCTGGTCTTTGAACCTTGAGAGCCTTCGGAGCTCTGCGTATACATCCTCCGGAAGATACGGCATTCCGTAATTCCCGTCCTTGACGAGGTTCGCGATCAGCTTCGGATCCTTGCGGTCATCTTTGAGCTGGCTGTTGTCCTCCAGTTCCTTTGTCTGCTTCACGGCATAAGGATTTACCTGGACGACACTGATCCCGTTTGACACCATCCAGGCGGCCAGGCAGAACCAGTAATGTCCTGTCGGCTCCAGTCCGAGTACGATCTGCTTTTTCTGGTGCCGCGCAGCGAGATCCAGGGCCCATTTTTTTGCGGACTGGAAACCGTCGGAATCATTACTGAATGAAAAAGGGTTCCTGCTCAATTCCCGGCCCCTGAGATCGATCGCTCTGGCATAATGTGTCTCACTCCCGACATCGCATCCGATGATGAGCATGTCATCAGTGATGAATGTAAGCTTGTCGTCTTTGGTGAATTTCCCTTTCGTTTCCAGTTCCTTCCAGGTCGAAGCCTTCAGACTGATGGGATTGTTATTAAGTACTTGCTTTTTTTCCTGGCCGATTTTATTATTCATTTTAGATACCTCTTGTATAAATGGATTTTACTAACTCTGGTCGGTCAGTAATTGTTCAAATGTACTTGAGGTATCTTTTTATGTCAAGGCAGTTTCCGGTCATGTCTTAAACAATACAGGAAGCTGTCTCCCGTGTCTCCGCTGTCTCCTGTCGCCTCTCCCACCAACTCAAAAAAAGAGTTAGTCATGACTAAAAAAATTCGCCGATTATATTGCTATTGCCTTTGATAATTGATAAAATGGGCTTGTTCAAATCAATATTTCCGTTGTGTCTTAAGACAGAAAGAAAGGAAAGAAATGGATTATTTACAGATTGAAAAAGTTATCGGACGTGAAATTATCGACTCCCGCGGCAATCCTACCGTAGAAGCAGAGGTTTATCTGGCGGACGGCACGATCGGCAGAGGCGCTGCTCCCAGCGGTGCATCCACCGGTGAGTTCGAGGCTCTGGAGCTTCGCGACGGTGACAAGTCCAGATTCGGCGGCAAGGGCGTTTCCAAGGCTGTTGCCAACATTAATGAGAAAATCGCTCCCGCTCTGGTGGGCATCGATGCTTCTGATATCTATGCGGTCGACAAGGCCATGATCGACCTCGACGGCACCAAGGACAAATCCAACCTGGGCGCAAACGCGATCCTGGCAGTATCCATCGCTGCTTCCAAGGCTGCTGCTGCAGCTCTGGATATCCCGCTTTACCGTTTCTTCGGCGGCCTTCAGGCCAACAAGCTTCCTGTTCCCATGATGAACATCCTCAACGGCGGCGCGCATGCTGACAGCTCCGTCGACACCCAGGAGTTCATGATCATGCCCGTCGGCGCATGCTGCTTCAAGGAAGGCCTTCGTCAGTGCACAGAGGTTTTCCATGCGCTTCAGAAGATCCTCAAAGCCGCAGGCGATGTCACTGCTGTAGGTGACGAGGGCGGTTTCGCTCCCAACAAGCCCGAAGGCGATGAAGGCGCGATCGACCTGATCATCGAAGCGATCAAGGCAGCCGGCTATGAACCCGGCAAGGACTTTGTCCTGGCTATGGACGCTGCCGCATCCGAGTGGAAGAGCCCCAAGGGTAAAGGCTTCTATCATCAGCCCAAGTCCGGCAAGGACTTCACCAGCGCGGAGCTGATCGCTCACTGGGCAGGCCTGATCGAGAAGTATCCCATCTACTCCATCGAAGATGGTCTGGATGAGGAAGACTGGGAAGGCTGGGTCGAGATGACCAAACAGCTTGGCGGCAAGGTTCAGCTGGTGGGCGACGACCTGTTCGTCACCAACACCGAGAGACTGAAAAAGGGTATTGAGCTCGGCGCAGGCAACTCCATCCTCATCAAGCTCAACCAGATCGGTTCCGTTTCCGAGACCCTTGAGGCCATCAAGATGGCTCACAAGGCCGGCATGACCGCTGTTACTTCCCACCGCTCGGGTGAGACCGAAGACACTACTATCGCTGACCTGGCGGTTGCTTTGAACACCTGCCAGATCAAGACCGGCGCTCCTTCCAGATCCGAGCGCGTCGCCAAGTACAACCAGCTGCTCCGCATCGAGGAGAAGCTGGGCGACAGCGCCGTATACCCGGGCTTCGCAGCTTTCAACCACTGCAACTGATGTGCGAATGAAATCCTGACAGAAAGTGAGGATGGATGCCTGATAAAAGTGTGAATCACTATACGAAAAAGGCTTGAGTGAATGCGTGAAAAAGTGCATGAAAAAGCCTGAGTGAGAGCGTGAAAAAGTGCATGAAAAGGCCTGAGTGAATGCGTGAAAAAGTGCATGAAAAAGCCTGAGCGAATGTGTGGAAAAGCCTGCGTAAGCAAGGACTGATGGTTCAGCCGCCCCAGGCTGCCCCGGAAGGCTCCCCGCAGGAGATGACGCAGATTTTACCGTGCTCAAAAAATAAAGCTCAATCATATGCCATACTTATCTCATAAGAAACAGAAGAACTGCTAAGAAACAGAAGATGGATCGAAGCAGATCCTCAGCCGCCGGAAAGGCGGCCTGCGGGATGCCCCGCAGAGCAGAATCTTTCAGAGGAGGTTAAGTCATGACAAGAGCATTTGCACTCGCATTACAGCCGCTTGCGCCCGTCGAGGCATTCATTGACATCGACCAGACCGTGCTGATCGTGGCAGCGCTGACCGTCCTCGGAATCATGATCTTTCTGAAGGCCGTCACCACAATAGTTGTTTTGATCGCCCTGGATCATCAGACCAGACCGGCGGACACAATCGCTGTGAATCTGAACAGGATCTATGATCAGTACGCATCCTGCCACACCAGGGGACGCGTTTTCAATCGGGAGCATCCGGGCATATGAGCAATTAAAAATAAATAACCGAAGTTCTTCTTTTGTGAAGAATCTACCAGCCGGCCGGACATCTGTTCCGGCCTGACGGAAAAACAGAGGCCGGACACCTTCAGAACGGGTGTCCGGCCTTTACTATGACATGGCCCGGGTAATGTATTTTCTGCCTTCTGGCGGATGCGGGGCGGTCGGGGGGTGGGAGAGGGCGGTATGACTGTCCCTGCCCTGTTGACACGGCTCCCGTAACGAATTTTTCCGCCTTGCGGCGGATGCGGGGCGGTCGGGGGGTGGCAGAGAGCGGCGTGGCAGCCTCTGCCCTGTTGCCATAGGCAGCGCAATATATCTCACATTTCAGATGAATCCGTGCTCTCACTACTTTTCCACAAAAATCGATGAAAAAACGCTTTTTTATTGTGCTATTTCCACAAGGTCTGTTATAATGTATTTTACGGAAGGTTCTGTCAGAAACCTTCCGCAGAAGGACACCAGGAGGTGTCCGGGAATCGGCCGCTCTGGTGAACGGGAGGTCCGAAGAGGGCAGAATACTTTATGATGGCAGGAGCGCGGAAGATTCCTGATCTCTGATGTACGTTGACCGCGGGTGGCTGCCCGTCGGGAAATCTGCAGTATGGCGGCATTCCCCGGAGGTTTGCCGGCCTCATGATTCGGGTGATGATTCAAGGAGGATCAGATACTATGGCAGTAAATAAGAGAAAAGTGGCAATTGTGGGATGCGGACGTTCCGGTTCAGCAGTCAGCTTTGCGCTGATGCAGAGCGGACTGTTTGCGGAGATGGTGCTTGTTGACTCGCTGACACAGAAAGCTGAGCGCACAGCCCTGGATCTGGCGTACGGTATCTCATTTGTGAAACCAATGAATATCTACGGAGGCGGGTATGACGATCTCGCCGATGCCGGCATTATCGTGATTGCCGCGGGAGAACCCTGGGTCAAAGGCGACACACGTATGGATTTCATCCGTAAGAACGTAAATGTCCTTGAATCTATTGTCCCGGAGATCGCTAAGAGAAACACAGAGGCCATCTTCCTGATCGTCTCGAACCCTGTCGATATCCTGACTTATGCTGCACTGAAATACATTGAGATTCCGGAGAGCCGGATCATGGGTATCGGAACGGTCGCTGACACAGCCCGTGTCAAATCTCTGATCGGGAAGAAACTCAATGTAGATGCCCGCAATGTCCATGCCTTCGTCGTGGGTGAGCATGGCCGCTCCGAGGTTCCGATCTGGTCCAGCGCCCGTATTTCCGGTGTTCCGCTCTATGACTTCTTTGAGATGCGCGGTTATCCGGATCCCGACGCCTTCCTGGAAGAGGTTATGAAAGGTGTGCGCTTTGACGCAGGAAACCTCAGCTACAGGAAAGAGGATACCTTCTTCGGCGTAGCAATGGCTGCACGCAGGGTCTGTGAGGCAATCGTGCGCGATGAAAAAGCCGTCCTCTCCGTCACATCCCTGATGTACGGTGCCTTTGATATCGACGGAATCGCCCTTTCCATGCCTGCAGTGGTCGGCGCTGAGGGCGTCGAGTGCCTTGTGCCTGTAGATATGAATGAGAAGGAAGCCGATGAAGTCCGCAAAGCTGCCGCGACAGTTATGTCGATTTCGGATCTGGTCCTGGATCAGGCCAGGTAATGAACCCGGAATCCGGGGGTCTGCGTAAGCCTTGAAATCGGTGAGGTTTTCAGGATCGGTGAGATTTCCGGAAGCTGTGAAATCAGCGGAACCTTTGGTATCTGCCAAATCAGCGGAATATTCAGGGTCTGTGAGATTTTCGGAAGCTGTGTGTTTTCAGAATCCATGAGATTTTCGAAATCTGTGAGCCTGTGAAATCTTTGTAGTAAAGCAGCAGTTTCTGCGGGACTGAGAACAACGCTTATGATGATAAGTCGAAAGCGTTGAGATGATGAGATTTGACAGGGCAGATTTTATAGAATACAATTCGTTTTTATAGTGAGACTTAAAGGCCGGGCTATACCAAGCCCGGCCTTTAATATGAGAGTTTGTGAACAGGCAAAGGACAAGGATTGGAAGATGAGTAAAAACAGGACAGCAGGCAAAAAACAGGAAAGCATAAACGGAATAAAGGATAAAACTAAAGGGATTATCTTCATCCTTCTGGCGGCTTTTTTCTTTTCCACTATGTCGGTCTTTGTGCGGCTGTCCGGAGACGTCCCTACCATGCAGAAGGCCTTTTTCAGGAATATTGTCGCTGCTGTTGTGGCGGTGATCATCCTGCTGCGGTCCGGCGGACCTGTCACTGTCCGCAAAAAGAGTCTGCCGGCCCTGTTTCTGCGAAGTGCCTTTGGAACCGTGGGGATTCTGGCCAATTTCTGGGCGGTGGATCACCTGGACATTGCCGATGCAAATATGCTCAATAAACTGTCGCCTTTTTTCGCGATTCTGATGTCGATCTTTATCCTGGGGGAGAAGCCCAACCGGATCGAATGGATAAGTGTTGCTTTTGCCTTTATCGGAGCTGCTTTCGTGGCAAAACCCTCTTCGGGGATCATATCATTGCCTGCGCTGGTCGGAATTCTGGGTGGATTCGCTGCGGGTACTGCCTACACGTATGTGCGCAAGGCGGGACTGCAGGGGGTCAGGGGTCCCATCGTCGTGGCCTTTTTTTCAACCTTTTCCACACTTGTGCTGCTGCCCAACCTGCTGATGAATTTCACGCCCATGAGTGGCAGACAGTTTATCCTCCTGATTCTGGCGGGCTGTGCCGCCGCGGGGGGACAGCTGTCTGTGACGGCAGCTTATCAGCATGCGCCCGCGCGGGATATCTCTGTGTTTGATTACTCCCAGATTATCTATGCAGCGTTTTTCGGATTCCTCCTGTTTGGAGAGATTCCGGATGTCTGGAGCGTGATCGGCTATGTGATTATTATAGGGACTGCCTTTTTCAAGTGGTACCTTGTGACCCGCAAAGGATAAGAATTTATGAGACAACAAAAAGACCGTGGCCGCGCGATGATGGATTCACATTCATCGCGGCTGCGGTTTTTTGATGTATTACTTTCTCCTGATTCGCGAGGCATCTGTCTGCCAATCAGGACATTTTGTGCTTTTTCCGGTAGTCTCTGGGGGTCAGCCCGTAGATTTCTTTGAATATTTTGCCGAAATAACTGTCCGATAAAAAACCGCACTGTTCCGCGATCGAAGAGATGCTGTCGCCGGTGCGCTCCAGTTTCATTGCAGCCATCTGGGCGCGGTATTCGATCAGAAAGCGGATGGGAGGCCGGTCAATTGAACGGTGAAAACAACGCGTGCACTCGCGGGGGCTGATTCCGGCGGCCGCCGCGATCTCATCGAGCCCGATGGGTTCACTGTACTGCGAATAAATAAATTGAAGCATCTGCTTCATGCGCTCCAGGTCACGCTCATTTCCCTTCTTTTCAGTGGCGCGGACAGACTCCGTCTCTTCCTGCATGAGCAGGAAAAAGCGGCTGAGAATTTCCCGGACAGTGAACTCGTAGCCGGCAGGTTCTTCCCGCATCTGGTCGATGGCTTTCAGGATGGACCCGATCATATGGATTCGCCGCGCGGAATCGGATCTCAGATGGAGGGCAGGGAGACTTTTGCTGCGCAGAATCGGAGCAAAGTACTTGCGGTCTATGTAGCTTCCGAATTCACCTGCCAGAAAACGGGCGTCAAAGATGAAGGAATAATAGTTGACCTGATCTGGAAAATCATAGGCGTGCATAATGTTCCTGTTTATAAAGATCACATCGCCGGGGCGCGCCTCCACCTCCTGATCGGTGGTATACATTTTCAAAATCCCGCTGTCCACATAGTTCAGTTCAATCCAGTCGTGCCAGTGCCAGGGAATGTGATTGCCTGTAAAGAGCCGGCTCTCGTCATAGTAGCACACGAAAGGAAGCCCGCCGGAATCCTCCGACAGGAGCTCCTCGCTGTTGTCCTTTAAAGTCAGATTTTTTTTCTTATAACAAATCATGTCAAATCCCTCCTCTGAGGAATATGGGTACAGATCTTATATCCTCAATTATTTATATCAGGCAGAATAAACAGGCGGTTTATCCCTTATTATGGCAAAATATGCCGGTTTTTATGGCTTTATAGTTATATTTTAGCACATATCCAAACACAAAAAACATGCAGAAGGATGAATTTTGTAGAAAAACAAAGAGTTTTTTAGGGGAATTTTTAAGGAACGGAGATGTTGAATATGACCGGATTAAGATAGTTTTGGTCAGAAAAGGCTCTGAAAAAGGCGAGCCCGCCCACCTATAATACAGACATAAGGAACAGCAAAGTCAATCAAAAAGGAACAGAAAAGAAAACAAAAAAGGAACAGCAAAGAAAACAAAAAAGGAACAGCAAAGTCAGGCAAAAAGAAACAGCAAAGTCAGTTTGAAAAACACCGGAAGAAACACCGGTGAGGAAAAGGCACCGGAAGAAACACCGTTGAGGGAAAGTGCAGAAAGACGCGCGGAACCTCCCGGCCCGGCAGCAATGAGTTGTGAAATCAACCATACCAACCATACAGACAAAAACGAATACATCAAATCAAAAAATCCAGGGCAAGATGGCGATGACCGTTTTCCAGAGCGCAAAGGGACAGGCAGAAGGATCTGTTGCCGCAGCGATCAATATGGTCGAGGGAAATGACCTGGCAAAGGACACCAATTGTGAAGTGTCCAAAGAAAACCCCCATGTACTGTATGTTCCCTTCGTTCCGGTGACATCTGAGAACGTGGACGATATCTGAGTAAAACTTAAGACAGGGCAGAAAACACAGCAACAGGGCAGAGAACACATTGATACAACGATAGTTTAAAAATATATTACATCCTCTTAAACAGGAGAGCCTGCAGACAGACTGACTGCCTGCAGGCTCTTTTGTTTTTCCAAGGTAAAATGCCCGTGAAATATTATTACTATTCCGCATTGAAGAGAACACGGACCTTCGATATTCACGGTCAGGCGGGAACACTGAGAATCCGGATGAATTATTCCTCTTCCTCGTAAGGGGAGAACTCATCTTTTCCTACGCTGCAGAGGGGACACTCGAAATCATCGGGAAGATCTTCGAACTTGGTTCCGGGCTCGATGCCGGCCTCGAGATCGCCGTTGTCCTCGTCATAGATGTATCCGCAAACGCCACAAACAAATTTTGCCATACTTATTCCTCCATTGAGAATTTTGATTAAATATTGGTTTTTTTATAATGCAATGATAGAATGATATTTCTATTAGTACATTAACAAAAGAGCAATGCTGTGTCAAAGAGTATTTCACTGTTCTCCGACAAGGTGCTGCGCTGCCCCCCTGACGAGGTGCTGCGCTGCACCCGGGAGAGGTGTTTTACGGATCCCGGACCAGGTATCTCATTATTCCCTGCAGGGAGTGAGAGGAGTTAATATGCAGTCAGACAATTTCACGCAGGGCAGTATTGTGCGCGGAATGCTGCGCTTTTCGGTCCCCTACCTGATCACCTGTTTTCTGCAGACATTTTATGGTATGGGGGACCTGTTCATTGTGGGGCAGTTCAACGAGGCGGCCTCGATCACGGCAGTGTCTGTCGGGAGCCAGCTGATGCACATGCTGACAGTGGTGATCGCAGGCTTTGCCATGGGTTCCACGGTTCTGATCGGCCGCAGCGTCGGAGCAGGGAACCGGAAAGGAATATCGGCAGCAGTCAGTACGACATTCGCGGTCTTCGCTGCTCTGGCAGCGGTGCTGACCCTGGTGCTTTTGGCCTGCACCGATCCGATCATCGGCGTACTGCAGGTTCCCGCCGAGGCGGTGCAGGAGGCAGCGGCCTACATGCGAATATGCTTTGCGGGAGTCATTTTTATCACGGCCTATAACGTTGTCTCCGCCGTTTTCCGGGGGCTGGGCGATACACGGCGCCCCATGTATTATGTCGCCGCTGCGGGTGTTATCAACGTCGGTCTGGACTGGCTGCTGGTGGGACCTCTGGGAATGGGCGCGGGCGGCGCGGCGGCCGCCACGGTGGCAAGCCAGGGGATCTCGGTCCTTCTGGGCATGATCGCCCTGAAAAAATATCACAGTGATGCATTTCCCAGGTCGCTCCGTCCGGACGGGGAGGACGCCGGATATATCCTGGGCATCGGCCTTCCCATCGCTCTGCAGGAGGGACTGATCCAGGTCTCCTTCCTGGTGATTACCATGATCGCCAACAGCCGGGGCGTGGAAGTCGCGGCGGCAGTCGGAATCGTGGAAAAAGTCATCAGTTTCCTCTTCCTGGTACCCAGTGCCATGCTTTCAACCGTGTCTGCTCTCTGTGCCCAGAATGCGGGAGCAGGCCGGCATGACAGGAGCAGGCAGGTGCTGCGCATAGGCTGTATGATCTGCGCGGGATTCGGAGCAGTCATTTTCGCCCTCTGCCAGCCGCTGGCTCCATGGATCGTCTCCCTCTTTGTGAAAAACGGAAACAATGTCGAAACGGTGGTTCGCCTGGGAGGACAGTATCTGCGCACTTATTCCGTCGACTGCATGATCGCAGGCATCCACTTCTGCTTCAGCGGTTTTTTCAGTGCCTACGGAAGGTCTGTCTATTCGTTCCTGCACAATATTATTTCCATCATCACCTTCAGGATTCCCGGTGCCTGGATCGCGGCTGTGTATTTTCCCGCGACCCTCTACCCTATGGGGCTTGCGGCGCCCATGGGGTCGCTTCTGTCCGTCCTGATCTGCCTCTTCCTCTACAGGCGGATGAAACTGAAGGGCTGAGAGCAAACAAATCGGCTGGAGGAAATAAATCGGCTGAGTGGAAATTAGTTGGTTGGATAGAAATAAACCGGCTGAAGGAAAGCAGGAAGCTGAAAAACGGATAAAGAATGCAGGATCCATGTAGTCAGGAACCGGGGGCATTCCCGAATCCCTACACCACGCATTAAACGGGAGTTAAAATGATCAGGAATATTGTATTTGATATCGGGGGAGTCCTGGCAGATTTCAGAATCAAAGAGTTTCTTATGGAAAAAGGCTTTGACGGACCAATGATTAAGAGAATTCTCAAGGCGTCTGTCATGAGCCCGTACTGGGGCAGGTTTGAGCGCGGTGAAATCACCGAAGAGGAAGCCCTGCAGGGCTTCGCATCTTCCGATCCGGAAATTGCAGAACACCTCAGAAAAGCTTTTTCCAGTATTGAGGGTATGCTCACCATCCGGGACTATGCGATCCCTCTGGTAAAAGCCCTGAAAGAGTCAGGCCTGGGAGTGTACTACCTGTCCAATTATTCTAAGAAAGCCTACGACGAATGCGCCGGGTCCCTGGAATTCATGCCATATATGGATGGAGGCCTGGTTTCGTTCCTTGCCGGGAAAACCAAGCCTGATCCGGAGATGTACAGGATGTTTCTGGAAAGGTACCTCCTTCAGGCAGATGAAAGTGTCTTTGTTGATGACACAGAAGAGAATGTAAAAGCGGCAAAAGCGATTGGATTCACGGGAATTGAGTTTCATGGCCCTGAAGAATTGATGCTGGCTCTTAAGGGACTCGGCATCCATATTCCGGAGTCAGAGGATTCTTCCGTATAATAACCGGAATAATAGCCGCACTGATCCATATTGTTTTTACAAACAACATTAAAACAGCGTTTCTGCACTTTAGGAGAAACGCTGTTTTTGAATGAAATAATTAAATGAGATTTTTCGACGATAATTTTCGACGAAATTATTTGACGACAGTTATTGACGAAATTATTTAACGCATATTTTTCGACGAAATTTTGAACGAAGTTTTTGAACGAAATTTTTGAACGAAATTTTCCGAAAAATCGGGAAAAGCATCGGACTGCAGACGGTCCCTGCTGAATGTCGTCGTCGATTGTCTCTGCAGACGATCCCTGCTGAATGTCGTCGTCGATTATCTCTGCAGACGGTCCCTGCTGAATGTCGTCGTCGATTGCTTTAGTTGACGGACCCTGCCGATTGTTCTGGCTGATTGTCTCTGCCAATTGTCTCTGCAGGCTTTGTCATCGGGTTCAGATTCGGGCAACTCCGCTGGCTGCGGCTGCCTCGGCGGTCGCCTTTGCGACGGCATCCCTGACCCTGGGGTCGAAGGCCTTGGGCAGGATGTGGTCGGCAGAGAGTTCCTCGTCGGAGACAAGTGAAGCGATGGCCTTTGCGGCTGCGATCTTCATCTCGTCGTTGATGTCGGAGGCACGTACATCGAGGGCGCCGCGGAAGATTCCGGGGAAGCAGAGCACGTTGTTGACCTGGTTGGGATAATCGGAGCGGCCGGTGGACACGACAGCAGCGCCTGCTGCCTTGGCTTCATCCGGGAAAATCTCGGGGACGGGATTGGCGCAGGCAAAAATGATGGGATCCTTTGCCATTGTGCGGACCATGTCCTGTGTGAGGGTGCCGGGAGCGGAAACGCCGATGAAGACGTCCGCGCCTTTGATCACATCCGCGAGCGTGCCGGACTGGCATTCGGCATTGGTGACCTCCGCCATTTCAGCCTTGATCGGATTGAGGCCGTCGCGTCCGCGGTAGATCGCGCCCCTGCGGTCCGTCATGATGACGTTTTTCAGGCCCATGGCCATCAGCAGCCTTATGATCGCGATGCCTGCAGCTCCCGCGCCGGAGGTGACGATTTTGACATCCTCGATCTTTTTGCCGACCACCTTGAGGGCGTTCATCAGACCGGCCAGTGTGATCACGGCGGTCCCGTGCTGATCGTCGTGGAAGATGGGAATATCGGTGCAGGCCTTCAGCTTTTTTTCGATTTCGAAGCAGCGGGGGGCGGAGATATCTTCGAGGTTGACTCCGCCGAAGGACCCGGCAAGCAGGGCTACGGTCTTTACGATCTCATCGACATCCTTAGTGCGGACACAGAGAGGGATGGCATCAACGCCGCCGAAAGCCTTGAAGAGGGCGCATTTTCCCTCCATAACAGGCATGCCGGCTTCCGGGCCGATGTCGCCCAGGCCCAGGACGGCAGTGCCGTCAGTGACGACCGCCACGGTGTTCCACCTGCGGGTAAGGTCATAGCTTTTATTGACATCTTTCTGTATCTCGAGGCAGGGGGCTGCCACACCGGGTGTGTAGGCGATGCTGAGCGCTTCATCGCTGTCTACCTTGGCGCGAAGGCTGATCTCTATCTTTCCTTTCCATTCCGCATGCTTTTCAAGTGACACTTTTCCGTAGTCCATTTATTCTTCCTCATTTTATCTGTATGTGCTGCGTCCCGTGCCCTCAGGCACGGTTTTTTCTATTTTATGATCTTTCAAGGCCGGCCTTATGCGGCGGGGTTCAGCGCTTTTTTTCAGTGCCGCCAAATTTTTTGTAGACGAACTCGAGGGACTCGGCACCGTCGACGGATGCGCAGTACTCATCGTTCGCGGCCCGGCAGATAAGCTCCATCTCTTCCGTGAGGTCCAGGAAGCGGGCAAGTCCGAAGGAGAAGCCCCAGGTGTCAAAACAGCGAAGCCTTTCCCGTTCCTCAGGCTTTGCAATACCGAGACCCAGTAATTTTCTTCCGTAGGTGTAGTCCTGGCAGGTGGAAAAATATCGCTTTATGGCGTTGCGCAGTTCCAGGTAGAGGACCTCCTCGCAGTCTTTGTCCCTGGAGGGCCTGTCGTCCACTCGGAGAGTGCTCAGACATGTCAGCACATCCTTACTGTTTTTTTTCGGAAAGGGACTTCCGTTTTTATAAATGGTCAGCATGACGAGGAGCTCTCTCAGGAAAACGTCCAGTTCTCCGGGAGGATTGGGAAGGGATGAATCATTCCCGCTGCCTGCCCTGCTTCCGGGGGATTTTGACTTTCCGAAAATTCCGAAAATGCTTTTTGCATTGGAATTGGAATGCCGCGCATTAAAAAGATCAATCCTGTAGACATCGGCAGGGGACATCCCGCTTCCGACGGCCTCGGCATATTCTTTGAGATATGCATACCGCTTAGGCGGATCGATTTCATCATAATAACTGATAAGCAGAGGGTGGAGTTCTGTCATGGTTCTTATCCTCCATAGGCTATGATTTTTTCGCGCAATCCCTGTGACTTTATCATGTCGAGCGATATTTACGTAAAAAAGAAAACCGGCTTTATCGCGCGAACATCCGTGACACCAGAAGCGGAATACGCATGTAAAAAGTTAAAACGCATCATAGCGGTGCTGCGTTTCACGGGCAGGATTCCGCTATAGCGTGTATGTGGGCATTTCACTGAAAAATGTCAAGACTCATTATAAAAGAACATGGGCGGGAATGAAAGAAAAAAATGCCGGCGGCCCCTTTCCCGGTACTGTCAGGCTATTGGCGATACTGCCATTTCCTCCCGACAGCCTGACAGTATCCTGCGTGCGTCCATGCAGGCTCTGCTTCGCTTATGGTCCGCCCGTCTTCAGGAGTTCATCAAAAACTGCTGCCGGCAGCGGAAGTCCTTTTTTGAATTAAAGAGCTTTGCGCTGCAGAATCTTTTTTTGAAAATATGTGGGCACTGGAATTCATATATGTGGATATTTGACGATGTGATTACTGCGTATATGTGATTATGTGGATAAGTTTGTGGATAAATATATTTTTGACACTTGAAATCACTGGAGTTACGCATGAAAACAGAGATTGTGGATAAAAAAAACCATATTTTTCGTCAAAACGATGAAAATGAAGTAGTTCGTATTTTTGTATTGAAGGCTGGGGAGGAGATGATTATAATCTTCAAATATAACAGACGTTGAATAAATAATTATTCAACATGCTGATGGCGGTCGATAGGGGGACGATGAAAAAATGTTGAAAAAGCGGAGCGGGGCGGTTTTGATTTGCCTTTGAAGCCGCTCAGGAAATCGATCTGGTGATATGTCAAGAAAGGAGGATGCAAATAAGATGGACCGGTGGATTTTTTTTCAGGAGTGCTCATCGGAGGGATGGATTTCGCTTGCGGCGGATATTGTACTGGTCTGTCTGGCTGTATTTTCCGCCGCGACGGATCTGTACAGGGGAAAGGTATACAATGCCGTGACTATGCCGGGGCTTCTGGCCGGGCTGGCATTTTCTGTGCAGCGGGCAGGGGCGCCCGGGATTCTGGATGTTTTTTGCGCCGTCGGCTTTACGGGACTTGTCCTGTTTCCTTTTTATAAGGCGGGAGGCCTGGGAGCGGGAGATATCAAACTTCTGGCGGCTGTCTCCGCCTTCATGCCCTCCGGGGATTATCTGCATTGTTTCGCGGCTTCTTTTGCCGCCGGAGCGGCTATAGGGGTTATCAGACTTATCTGGACAAAAGGAGAGGTGCACAGAGTCCACTTTGCCCTTCCGGTGGCGGTGAGCGTACTGTTTCACCTGGCGGGATTTTACTGAGGAGCGTTTAGATGATTTCAGGGAGATTCAAAAAGGGACTGCCTTCCTCTGGTACTGCTTTGGAGGAAAGGACCAGGGGTTCGGGGAACATGCAATGTGGGAAGCAGGCACTGTTTCGGAGAACAGGCAGTGTGAAGAGGTACTGCGGATTCCGGAGTACATGTGACGGCGGAGCATTGCCGTGAGAAGAAGGCAGTCGGTGTGAAAAGGGAGGATGCGTAAATGGGCAATCCGGGTAATACAGAGAAGGTAATAGCAATCTGCGACAGCGATATCTCATATGCCGGCCGGCTTGTGGAGTATCTCCGTCAGGAGGCGGCTTTCCCTTGTGAAATCAGGCTCTATACAGGCGCGGACAAACTCCTGGAGGATCCTGAGTGCAGGGACATGGCGCTGATCGTGATCGCGCAGTCCCAGTATACGGAGGCAGTGAAAGAAGCGCGGTTTGAGAATCTTCTGCTGTTGAATGAGAGCGATGAATGGATTGAGGAACCGGAGAATATCAGCAAGTTCCAGTCGATCACAAATATTGCGCTCAGCATCCGGAAAAAGTGTCTGGTCGGGGATGAACCGGTAGTGGCGTCTATGCGGCATGGAAGCCCTATGGTCAGGATCGGAGTCTACACTCCTGTGACCCACTGCATGCAGACTATGTTTACCATGACTCTGGGACAGATCCTCGCCCGCAGGTACAGGGTTCTGTACATGAATTTCGAGGCCTTTTCCGGGCTTGAGAAGATGCTGTCCAGGGAATTCCAGGGAAGCGTGAGTGACTTGATCTACTACAACGAATGCGCCAGGGAGAAACTTGCCGGACAGCTGGAACTGATGACGGAAGAGGTGGGAGGACTCCATTTCCTGCCCCCGATGAAGTCCTTTATCGAACTGCGCTCCATCAGGAAAGAACAGTGGAGCAGCCTGCTGCGCACGATTGAGAAAGTTACCGAATATGAATATCTGCTCATGGATCTGACAGAACACACGGACGGGCTTTTTGATCTGCTCAGGACCTGCGACAAGGTCTACACCATTGTGCGCGATGACACATTTTCCCGCGCGAAATATTTTCAGTATGAAGACCTGCTGCGGAGATCCAACTATGAGGATGTGAGGATGCGGACAGAGCACTGGAAGTTTCCTGTGTTCAGAGAACTCCCGTCCGGGCTGGGGGACCTGACGCGGGGCGAACTGGCCGCCTATATCCGCAGCCAGCTGCTTAGCGGGGAGTACGATTAAAAAAGCATTGCGGGAGCGCCTGCGGCGCGGAGCAATGCGGGCTTTAATCATACGAAGTTTAGATAAGCAGCGGGGAAAGCGCGGAGCTTTGATCTTAACCGATCAGATAAGCAGCGGGGAGAGCGGCCGCAAATGCCGGGCCCGCCCGGGCATTTGCGGACATTTAAACAGGGAAAGGAGACCGCGGGGATGAGAGAACAGGACTACGCCCTTGTCAGGGACGGGATTCACGGCGCAATCATGCGGGGGATCGATTTTTCCAGAAGCGTGGAGGACGAGGAAGTCCTCGGGCTGATTGACGAGGAGATTATCCGGGCAAAGAGAGAGGGAGAACTCTCCCTCGATGAAATGAAGCAGATGCGCATGGAACTTTTCAATGCGATCCGCCGGCTGGATGTGCTGCAGGAGCTTATTGAAGACTCCACCGTCACAGAGATCATGATCAACGGGCCGGACCATATTTTTATTGAACGCGCAGGCAAGATCCAGCGCACCGACAGGACTTTTGTGTCAAAGGAGAAGCTGGAGGATGTGGTGCAGCAGATCGTATCCGCATGCAACAGAGTGGTCAATGAATCGACTCCGATCGTGGATGCCCGCCTGGCAAACGGAGACCGTGTCAATGTAGTTCTGCCGCCGGTGGCTCTGAACGGCCCTATTGTGACGATTCGCCGCTTTCCGGAAAAGCCCATCCGCATGGAAGACTTGCTCGGGTTCGGTTCGATCCCCGAAAATATCGCGGCTTTTCTGAGCTGTATCGTCCGGGCAGGATACAACATCTTTATCAGCGGAGGTACAGGATCCGGAAAAACCACTTTTCTGAACGCTCTCTCGGAGTACATACCTGCAGAAGAGAGAGTAATAACCATTGAAGACAATGCCGAATTACAGATCAGGCATATAGAGAATCTCGTGCGTCTTGAGGCGAGAAACGCCAACGTCGAGGGATGCCGCCCGATCAGCATCCGGGATCTGATCCGCTCTGCGCTTCGCATGAGGCCGGACCGCGTGATTGTCGGGGAGGTCAGAGGAAGCGAGGCGATCGATATGGTGCAGGCTATGAATACCGGACACGACGGCTCACTTTCGACGGGGCACGCAAACAGCGCACAGGACATGCTGGCCAGGCTGGAGACCATGATTCTCATGGGAATGGATCTGCCCCTGCCCGCGATCCGCGGGCAGCTTGCCTCGGCGATCGATGTGATCATTCATCTGGGAAGGCTGCGCGACAGGACCCGGAAACTTCTGGAAATCTGTGAAGTCACGGGAATGGAGGACGGAAGGATCGTGACCGCGCCCCTTTTCCGCTTCCGCGAGAAAGAAGAAAGGGACGGAAAAATTATCGGAATCTGGGAACAAACCGGAAAACTGATTTCCAGAGATAAGCTTGCCATGGCAGGTGTGGACTGCCCCTGGGGATAACAGACGGGACAGGGGAGGAATGTCGAAAAAAATTCACATGGAAATTCTTTATACGGATACACCTTACACAGATATTTCTTACTCAGAAACGAAGGACAGCCATGAGGATAAAAACAGGGAAAAAAGAAAAAACGGGAAAGACCGGACAGCAGAAGAACTCCCTCGGGATGGAGAGAAGAGCGGGTCCGGTACAGTGGATCCGGGGCAGGCTGCATATGCCGGGGCATCCTGTCTTCATTCTGGAGGGAGCAGTCCTGATCGCAATGGCAGCTCACCTTTTTTATGATTCCATTATTGCCGCAGTATTTTTGATTCCCCTGATCATACCGTATTACAGACGCAGATGCAGGGAAAAGGCACAAAAAGACAGAAGGGAGCTGTCAGGTCAGTTCAGGGAGGCTCTCGCCGCCATCATCACAGCTCTTAAGGCGGGTTATTCGTCGGAAAATGCCTTTGCCGAATGCCGCCGCGAAATGTCATTCCAATTCGGGGAGAAGGCTATGATCACAATGGAGATGGAAAGAATCGTGCGCGGGATGGAGAACCGGATTCCATTGGAAAAGCTGCTGGTGGAATTCGCCTCCCGCTGGGAGATTGAAGAGATCAGTGAATTCGCGGAGGTGTTTGCCATAGCAAGGCGCAGCGGCGGCAACCTGCCCGAGATTCTGAACAGGACAGCGTCTCTGATCAGGGACAGGATGGAAATTGACACAGAGATTGACCTTCTGCTCAGCAGCAGAAGGTTCGAACAGAAAATCATGGACAGTGTGCCGTTTTTTATCATTTTTTATCTGGGGATTTCCACAGAGGGCTTTTTCGATGTGCTGTATCACAACGCGGCGGGGATTGTCTTTATGACAGGGTGTCTGATCGCATACCTGACCGCGATCCTGCTGTCCGACAAGATTATGGCGATTGAGCTTTGATCATAGCGATTGAATTAAAAAAACACGGATAAGAGGAAGAAGAGATGAGAATAGGACTGAGGGATATTATTCCGGTGCTGTATTCCGGATTGTATTTTGTGCTGGCTGGCGGGGTAATCGCCCTTGCGGTACTGGCTTTCCGCGAAGATGTTCCCCCGTATGCGCGGGATCCTCCCTGTTTCCTTCCACTCAGGAAAATGGCTGTTTTTCTGTATAGAAAACTCCTCGAATATCGGGAAAAGAGAAGGAAGAAAGGAAAGGATTTCCCGATCCCGGGGGAGGAGGGGGTGCGGAACGATTTCTCAGTTCTGTACCCCTCGATCAAGGCACGGCGCTGCGAGATCGTCTACAGGATTGCCAAGACCGAGAAGATTTTGCTTCTGTTAATAGCCGGAATAGTGCTTGCCGGAGTCCTGCACTTTCAGTCTCTGGGATCCGGAGTAGTACGGGATGACGGAACAATAGAACGGGCACCGGCAGGCGGATCGGACCGCAGGGTCAGTGTGACGGCTCTTCCCGCGCCTGTACCTGAGCCTGTACCCGAATCTGTACCTGAGTCTGTAACCGAATCTGTTCCTGAGTCTGTACCCGGGTCTGTGCCTGTAGCGCAGGAAGAGGCAGAGAGGGCAAAGACAGAGAAAATGTCCGGTGCGGAGGCGGCGGAAATGGCAAAAGAATCGGGAACGACGGCAGCATTGGCTAAAGAGATGGCAGAAACGGTGGAAGTGACGGAAGCACCGGGAACGATGGCAGCATCGGCCAAAGAGATGGCAGAGGCGGCGGAAATGGCAAAAGAATCGGGAACGACGGCAGCATCGGCCAAAGAGATGGCAGAAACGGCGGAAGTGACAAAAGAATCGGGAACGACAGCAGTATCGGCAAAAGAGACAGAAGAGCCGGAAAAAGAAGCGGAAGCAGCAGTAGAACAGGGAGGTGAGGAGACAGAGAAGAAAAAGGATTTCGGGACTTATACAGTCACTGTACATGCGCGCCGGCTGACCCGTCCGGAGGCAGAAAAACAGGCCGGGAATATTCTGAAACGCTTTCCGGACTGCCTGCTGGGTGACAATGCAGATGCTGATGATATCCGGCAGCCCTTGAAAATGCCGGCAGCGGAAGAATTATTTCCCTTTGCGGCGGACTGGGAGAGCAGCCGGTACGCAGTACTGGATACTGACGGGAGTATTTTTAACAGCGAGTATGCCGACGACAGGGCAGAGAAAGCGGACCTGACTCTGATCCTCACATACGGAGACTGGAGATTTGAAAAAAAGATGTCCTTCACGGTCAGGGCGCCGGTCCGGGACGAGGAGACCAGATTCCGGGGAGAAATCGAGAATACACTGAAGGAGGCTGAAAAGAAAAGTTCTGAGGACAATATTTTTTCCCTGCCCTCCGAGGCGGACGGAACCGCCCTGGTTTGGAAGGAACAGATTGAAGACGTCAGCTCCGGGATCCTGTTGATGGGAATGCTGATCTGCGCGTGCGCCTGGTACATGATGGACCGCAGAATTCATGAACGGACGATTGAGAGGAGCCGCCAGCTGGCAATTGACTATCCTCAGCTCATCAGCAGGATTGTCCTGTACCTGGGCGCGGGAATGAGCGTGCGCAATGTTTTTTATAAATGCGCCTCGGAATACCGCGGCCAACAGGAAGCGGAGAGCAAAAGGAAAGCGGGAAAAAAACAGAACATTCGATATCTCTATGAGGAAATCCTTCTGGTATGCAATGAACTTGACAGCGGAGTTGCTGAGGCGGAAGCCTACATGCACTTCGGGCGCAGATGCCATTCCCGCCAGTACACAAAGCTCTGCAGCCTTCTGGTCCAGAACCTCCGCAGAGGAAATGACACCCTGCTGGCTGTTTTGCAGGAGGAGGCACAGAGTTCATTTGAAGAACGGAAAAATCTGGCCAGAGAACTTGGGGAAGAGGCGGGGACAAAGCTGCTTCTGCCGATGATGATTATGCTCGGCGTGACAATGCTGATCATTATCGTACCGGCATATTTCAGTTTTTCCATGTAAAAAATGAGGCATGCGGGAAAGGAGTCCTATGTAAAAAATAAGACACAGATGAAAGGAGCAGGCGCATACATTTACGGTCACGCCCCTCACCGGCGTGTGAAAACAGCGCTGACGCGCGGGAAAAACCAACATTTGCGGATGCTGTCAGACATTGTTCTCCGGTAGCGTTTTGAGGGGATGGATGTAAGGGACAGCATCAGAAAGCGAGGACGGAATGAGAAAGGAAATGAGTGATTTCTGGAAAGATGAATCAGGTATGGGAACAGTGGAAGTCATACTGATCATCGTAGTCCTGATCGGACTGGTCATCATCTTTAAAAAACAGATCAATGACCTGGTCAACAAGATCTTCAAGAAAATCACAACGGACAGCAACAAGATCATCGGATGGGACGGAAGCATGATTCCCCATGTATAATCTGCTGCCTGAGCAGGTGCTTCCGCTGAGGGATGTTCCGGACTAACATTTTCCGGAAGCTGTCTGAATAAACGCTCCGACCCACCGAAGGTGTGTCAGATGAGGCAGGGATGCGCTGCGGAACAGGCTGCTCTTATAACGGGTTTGCACAGCAGGGATGTTACAGCCGCGCATACGATGCACAAGACCCGCAGGCGGGGTTTCAGGCGAGTATTGAATTTTAAAGGATGGCAATAAAGGGCCGGGAGGAAAAAGAGATGAAACTGCAAAGAAAGGCAGGAGAAAAACCATATGAGGATGGATATCTGACAATCTTCCTGGCCCTGAGCATCACCGTTCTTCTGTCGCTGATCTTGGTGCTCCTGGAGGGGGCGAGGATCAATGCGATCAGAATGAAGACAGAGACGGCGGGCAACATTGCGGTCCGTTCGGTTCTGGGGGAATTCCACCGTGAGCTCCTTAAGCAGTATGACTTGTACTTCATTGATACTTCCTATGGAAGCGGAGCGGGAAGCCTTGAGAATGTGCGGCAGCATCTTCAGGATTACATGGAAAAAAACCTGAATTCGGGAACTGCCTCCGCTTTTGGACTCAACGGGGAACTCACGGGAACAAAGCTTTCGGAGCTCACAGTGGATTCCTCGAGGTTTGCCGCGGACGACGGAGCGAGAGCGCTCAGGGAGCAGGTCTACGCATATATGTCCGCAGATCCGGCGGGAGGCGTTCTGGCAGAAATTCTGGCAGATGCAGACACCTGGCAGGGCCTTCTGGAAGACGGCAGTATCTGGGAGGAAAAAAGAAAAGAGGCCTCAGAAGATCTCCGGGAAGGATTTCGGGAGGCAAAAGAGGAGGCCAGGGAGAACCACACCGCTGAAGAGAGAAAAGAAGCCCGGGAGGAGGGCGATGATACTGCTGAGGAGATAATTGAAAAAATGGACAGTTTCAGACAGCTTCCCCTTCTTCAGCAGGTCTTCGGCGATGTCTCGGCACTGTCTGCGGCCTCTTCCGGCGGCAGCCTGCTCTCGGAGCGGGGCATACACTACGGGGACGCCCTGGTGCCGGAAAATTCACACCGCTATCCGCGGGCGGATGAAGCTGTTTACGACCTGTATCTGGGAGAGAAATTCGGCTGTTATACGGCGCCGCTGGAGAAGGGAAAGCTGAAATATCAGCTCGAGTACATACTGTGCGGCAGGGATACGGACAGGGAAAATCTGGAGAAAATTGCGGAGCAGCTGTTTCTGATCCGCATGGCATCAAACTGCGTCTGTATTTTTTCCGATTCTGCCCGCCAGGCGGAGGTGGAGATCATCGCGGCGGTCGTCTCCCTGGTTCTGTTCAGCCCGGAACTCAAAGACCTGATCCGCAACGCCCTTCTGTTCGCCTGGGCATATTTTGAGACAATCCAGGACCTGAGGACCTTGTTTGACGGCGGAAGAGTGCCTCTTCATAAAACCCCTGAGGCGTGGAAATCTTCTCTGTTCGGCATGCTGACCCCGGAGACATCGATTCAGGGAGGGGCGGAGGGAAGCGGCCTGCTCTATGCGGAATACCTGCAGGGACTGCTGTTTTTGGAGGGCAGTTCCATCAAGAGCCTGCGGACAATGGATGTGATGGAAATGGATATACGGCAGACGGACGGAAACCAGGGCTTCTGCATGGACTGGTGTATGGACGCCTTTTCCATGAAGGCGGCGGTCACGAGCAGGTTCGGTTATGAATTTGAACTGACAAAATGCGAGGGCTATAACTGACAATCTGATGCCGGTATGCGTGATGGCAATCCGTCTCTCCGGGGATACAGAGGTTAATTGACGACAGAATAGCCTGAGCTTCCGACAGGACCCGGAAGATACTGGTGAATGCGGCTGCAGAATTGCAGAAACGCGGATCTCCGGGGCCTGCAGTGCCGGAAAGAGCGATGCTTTTTTGTGGAGGTTATCAAAAAATGGAAAAAAGTTCACTCCGGGCAGAAGACATCATGAGAAACCGAACTCAAAAAGGCATCGCTCTCTCCGGAGACGGCTCTCTCGGGGCAAGCATGACGGTGGAGGCCGCACTGGTGCTTCCGCTTTTCCTGTTTTTTATCTTTAATGTCCTCTTCCTGTTCGATGTGGTCAGGCTGCAGAGCAGTGTGACCGGCGCCCTGCAGCAGGCGGGCGACCGGATCTGCGAATATGCCTGGTACCGGGAGTACGCAGGAGGCGAAACCGGAGGCGGAGCGAGCCTGCCGGAGATCCCGGGAGGCGACTTTCTGTCCATGGCCTTTGTGGCGGGAGAAGTCCGCAGCAGCCTGGGCAGCGGGTATTTAAACAGTACCTGCCTGAGGGGAGGAGCGTCCGGGATCTCCTATCTGCATTCCCATATTCTCTCCGGAAATGACATAGTCGAGATCAATGCCGATTACAGGACCAGGCCCTTCATTCCTGTTTTGAACGGACCGGATTTCTCCATCCGCAGCACCTATTACGCGCACGCGTGGACTGGATATGAGATTGGAAGCGGAACGGGGAACCAGGAGGATGGTGAACCGGTGGATGCTCCGGATGATCCTGTGATCGTAGCGGAAAACGGCGTCGTGTACCACAGAGACCCGAATTGTGTCTATCTGAAGCCCCATGTCCACCAGGTGAATGGATCGGATCTGGGCAGGCTGAGAGCAAATGACGGTTCTATTTATCATCCCTGCGAATACTGTCATCCTTCTCCGGACGGGACAGTCTATATCACACCTGACGGAAACCGTTACCACAGTTCGCCTGACTGCTCACGGATTTCCAGAACGACACACCAGGAGACGGCGGAAGAGGCAGCAAAGCATCTCCGCCCCTGCCCCAAATGCGGGGGGACGCACTAAATAACCGAAGGACCCGTCAGGGAAAACATATGGATCGAGGGAGGGAAGCAGAATGGCTGGATTATTTCCGCAAGAGATGGAAGGAAGTGCCGGAATCAGGCTTTTGCTGGCGGCTGTCTATGTGGGAATCTGCGCAGTGCAGGACCTCAAAAGACGCAAGATCAGCCTTCCGGTCACTGTCTGTGCAGGATGCGCGGCATTCCTGCTGGACATTCCCATCATGGCGAAAGGAGGAGAGAATATTTTCCGCCTGATCCCGGGCATGCTGCCGGGGGCCATGTTCCTGCTTCTTTCGCTGGCGGCTGAAGGCGCAGCCGGGAAAGGAGACGGATACTGCTTTCTGGTCCTGGGGGCCCTGCTCGGAACCCGGATGGTGTGGACTGTTGCGCTGACTTCGCTCCTTTTGGCTTCTCTGTGCGGAATCCTGCTGATGATCTTCAGGAGAGCGGAGAGAAAAACCAGACTGCCTTTTTTGTTTTTCACCGGCCTTGCCTTAGCAGGAGATATGCTTTTGTGCCTCGGGAAAATTCAATGGTGACAGGACCGGGAAACGGGTATCGCCCCATTCTCTGCCCTGACGTAAAAGGAAAAAGCGGTATAAGCGCGATCAGGAGTATAAACGGCATAAGAGTGCACGTGCAGTCAGGAGTATAAACGGCATAAGAGTGTACGCGCAATCAGGGATATAAACGGCATAAGAGTGTACGCGCAATCAGGGATATGAACGGCATAAGAGTGCACGTGCAGTCAGGAGTATAAACGGCATAAGAGTGTACGCGCAATCAGGGATATGAACGGCATTAAGAGTGTACGCGCAATCAGGGATAATAACGGTATTAAGAGCATCATGACAGTAAGGATATAAGCGGCAATGGGGAAGGCTCATAAAAACACAGATCAAAAAAGGAACGGCGGCCTCCTTTTCGGAGATCATGACGCCTATTTCACAGTTGAAGCAGCGCTTGTCATACCGATCGTGCTGGGCATCCTGGTGATGATCATTTATCTGTCATTTTATCTATATGACAGGTGTGTGATGGCCCAGGACTGCTATGTGCTCAGCTATCGGCAGAGTATCGAAAAAGGCAATGCGGACAGAGCCGGTCAGGAAAAGATCCGGGAGCAGCTCGCTGGGAAACTCTTTATGCTGTCCGGAATGGATGCAGGTTCGTCTGCCGGAGGAACGATCCGGGTGAAGACGGAAGGGCAGATGGATCCTCCCCTGTTCGGGCTTCCTGTATTCGAGGAGGAAAACCACTGGAAGATCGCTGTGGAGAGAAAGGCCAGGAAGACAGATCCTCCCAGGGACTATCGGAGAGTGAGGAGGCTTCTCTACCTCGCCTCAAAAGTGATGCCGGGAGAAGCGGCGGATACCCCCTGATTGTGGGAGGCAGTTCAGAGGCAGTAACAATATGTCCGGAACCTCAGAAAGGGATTGGTTATGGATGACAATATCGTGAGGACTTTTTACAGTGACGCGTCCCACAACTACATGGTGATAGAATGCCCTCATGAGCTGAGGGATAATTACCAATACAAGATGCTTGCGGCAAACCAGATCAGAGGACTTCTGCCCTGCAGCAGCCGATGCATTGATAATCAGGAATATCTGTATTACGACATCACCTCCAGACAGAGCATGGAGGATGTATATGACAGGAAGCCTGTCAGGGGAGCGGACATGGAAAAGCTTCTGGGAGACCTGCTGAGAGTAGAAAAAACTCTGACGGAATATCTTCTGGACGCATCGCATATGATCCTGGATCCCTCCTGCATATATATGGATTTCAGGGGGAATGAATGCTCATTTGTTTATTATCCCGGGGAAGTCGGCGATACCGGCTGGGAAGAGCTCTTTTCCTTTCTTGCAGACAGAGTGGACGGCAGGGACAAGAGGGCGGCCGCCCTTGTCTACCGTCTGTGCATGATGGCGGAGAAACCCGGATTCAGGCTAAGGGAGGAAACCCTGGAGGAACTGGGAATTCATATTGGGAAAAGAATGAAGGAAAACGGAAGCGGAGCGCTTTTCGATCCTGCCGATATCCGGGGAAGAGCCGGTTATACTCAGGGGGCATTTCCGGGGCAGGGATCAGAGAGATTTAAAGGATTCGACCGGGATAATTCCGGGGGACAGAGCTGCGCCGGGGGATATTCCACGGACTGTGCACGGGATTCCGGCAGAATGACTGCTGTGGAAGGAGAATCCGGATCTTCCTTGTATGGATCCGAACGATATGGATTTGAAAGACATGAATTCGAGAGAGGGGGAAAGCGAGGCACAGGAAAAAGCGCAGGGTTCACAACAGGCAGAGAATATGCAGAGAATGAAGCAGAGGCGGCTGACGGCATTTCAGGGAGCAGGGAAGATCCTTTTTTCAGCAGAATGCCGGTGCGGGTCATCCTCTCTCTGCTGATGGCTGCGGCAGGAACAGGCCTTATCTTTCTGCACAGGTTTGTTATCCTCGGGGAAACAGAAAGAATAATGACCTTTGCTGCGGGCGGGTTTCTGATTGCCGCAGGGATTCTGCTCCTTATAATTTCTCTGATCAGGAAACGGAGAGAAAAAAAGGAAGAAGACTATGGAACCGGAAAAGACCCGGTATACAGAAACCCTGACCGCGCTTCAGAGACGCAGGGAACAGGGATCGAAGAACTGCTGTATGGAGGCGGACAGGAGGCGGAGATATGGAGTCCGGGAACTTCCGGCGGGCTTAGGAGCTTTTATGATCCCCGGGGATACAGCGATATGTCCGGGTATTCGGGGGATGAAAGAACAAGTGCCTTCAGGGATTATGAGAAAAGCCATGCTGTACCCTCAGCAGGGGCGGAACCATCAGGCTATTCAGGCCGTACCGGAAGACAGGAAGGAGAGGGGAAAGGGCAATATGCCCGGGCTCTGCCCGGGGAGACCTGTGTTCTCGGACCGGAGACCGGCAGACCTGTGGCACTTTACGGGACCGGAACATGCAGGGGAGAGCAGATCAGCCTGGCGGACCTTCCCTGTGTAGTGGGGAAAATGCACGACTTTGTGGACCAGGTACTGGACGACAGCAGCGTAAGCCGTATGCACGCCCGCTTTTCAGTCGATCATGAAGGGAAGATGACAGTAAGGGATCTGAACAGCACCAACGGCACCTGGCTGAACGGGGAACGCCTCATGCCCAATGAGAGCCGGGTGATCAGGCAGGGAGACCATGTCCGGCTGGGCAGTATGGAATTTGTCTATCGGTAAGAGCGTGTGTACTTACAGTGGAAAGGAACAGCTGAGACCTCCGTTACCCCTGTGAACAGGGCGCTCCACTGCGCTGCGAAATCAGACCGGTACACTGGCCCTGCAAACATCCAGCGGACAGCCTTATCCGTTACTGCTTTGAATACAGAGGCTGTGAATACAGACCTGTCCGTTACCCTTGTGAATATTGACGCGAAAAAGTGCCGATGATAAGATGATTGTTACAAGTCACTACCCGCACCAAACACTTAGCTGTTTGGTGCGGGGGCAGTGATTTTTACTGGGCTCAAGGGCATTTTCCATTGGCCGAAGGCCTGTTTGGAATGGAAAACGCCTTGTTACTGGTCACGGTGTGACCAGTAACAGATGATTCCTGATGAGCGGTCAAAGGCAGGTTTGTGCCTTGACCGGTCAGGATTTATTCTTCATCGGTCAGTACCCGTGACTTCAGTCATGGGATGTGCGCGCAAGACTCGAGACCGGGTCCTGAACGGGCCGCGGCTTAGCGCGGCAGGTATCGACAGTGTTATAAACAGGAGGTCTAAGATAAATATGAAAGATCAGAACTGCATTTTCTGTAAAATAGCAAACGGAGAGATTCCGTCCAGAACTCTGTATGAGGATGAGAGATATCGTGTGATCCTGGACCTGGGTCCTGCCACAAAAGGGCACGCCCTGGTACTGCCTAAAGAGCACTTTGCCAACATTTATGAGATTCCTGCGGAATGGGCGGCAGGCGCCATGGAAATCGGACAGAAGATGGCGATCCTCATGAAGGAAAGGCTCCACACTGACGGCGCGAACCTTGTTCAGAATAACGGCGAGACCGCCGGACAGACTGTTCACCACTTCCACCTGCACATTATTCCCCGCTATAAGAACGATGGGCAGCGTATTCTCTGGAAACCCGGAAAAGCCACTGACGAGGAACTGGACGCTATCGTCAGCGCGATGAAGTAAAAAGATGTGGAGAAGAACGAACGAATGACAGAAATCAGGACATATAGAGGACATATCAGAAACTGGAAAGCCCTCGTGAGAGAGCTGGGGATCGAAGGCGCAGAGAAGCTCTCCAGACAGGAGAGAGAGCCCCTGATCCTTGAGAAGGCTTATGAGAAATGGGGACATGAGATGGGTCTCCATATGCACGGGATGTTCGCGCTTGCGCTGTGGGACGCAGACAGGAACGAATTGTTCTGCCTGCGCGATCCGTTCGGAACAAAGCCTTTTTACTATTGCCTGGCGGAAAACGGAAAGCTGCTGTACGGGACAATGATCAGGGATATCCTTGCGGATCCGTCTTATCACAGGGAACTGAATGAGGATATGCTCCAGATTTACCTCAGTCTGACATACGGAGCGGGCGAGGACACTTTTTTCAAAGGAATCAAAAAGCTGATGCCCGGCCGCTATCTCGTTGAGAAGGACGGACAGATCACGATAACCCGCTATTTTACTCCGACTTTTGCGCCGGATGAGAGCCGCGGGCTCCAGGACTGGGCGGATGAGATTCATGAGACGCTGAAAAACATTATGACAGAAGTCAAGGACCCGGACGAAGAGGCGGATTCCTTCCTTTCAGGCGGCGTCGATTCTTCCTATGTTCTGGCCATGTCGGACGCGAAGATGACGGATTCTGTCGGTTATGATGAGGAGAGATTTGACGAATCCGGACTGGCAAAGCAGACTGCAGACCTTCTGGGACGAGGATTCAGCCGCTGCAGGATCACTCCGGAGCAGTATTTCGGGATTGTACCCTGGGTCATGAAAAATATGGAGCAGCCTCTCGCCGACGCTTCTGCAATCGCCTTTTCAATCGGCTGCCTCGAGACGGCGAAACACACGAAGCTCTGCTATTCGGGAGAGGGATCCGATGAGTTCTTCGGCGGTTACAATATGTACCGCAATGCTCCCCGCTATGGAGACAACCTGAAAAACTTTTACGTGGGCAACACCAACATCATGAAGGAAGACGAGAAGGAGCGGATCCTTCTCAGGTATGACCCCGCGAATCTGCCGATCAACCTGGTCAAAGATATCTATAAGGAGACAGAGGGCCTGGATCCGCTGTCGAAGATGTCGGATGTGGATATTCAGATCTGGCTCGAGGGAGACATATATCTGAACGTCGACAAGATGAGTACAGCTGCAGGTCTGGAGATCCGCATGCCCCTTACGGACCGCAGGATCTTTGACATCGCGTCCCGCATGCCCTCCCGTTTCAAAGTGAACGAGGAGCAGAACAAAGTGGCCTTCCGGACTGCTGCGGCAAAGGTCCTCCCCGAAGAAATCGCGTTTAGAAAAAAACTGGGATTTATCGTTCCGATCCGGATCTGGATGGCGGACGAGAGATACAACAAAGATGTCAGGGAAAAACTCGCCGGCGCAAGCTGCGCGAAGTTCTTCCATGTGGAAGAGGTGCAGGCGATTTTCGATGAGTATATCGGCGGAAATTCGGACCTCTGGAGAAAAGTGTGGACGATTTACACCTTCCTGGTATGGTATGACGAATATTTCGGGGAAGAACTGTAAACAGCCATGAGTGGATTGACCGGACGGCGCCCTTCAGGACGCAGAGAAAGTCCTCGGATATGAGGCGGTGAACTTAAGAGTAAATAGGGTAGAGGCGGTCACGCTGTCCTCTACCCCCCGACCGGCCCGCGTCCGCCGCAAGGCAGAAAATACATTACGCGGGCCGTGTCATAGAAAAACCGGGGCGATGCCGCCAATGGCATCGCCCCGGTTCGTATAGAAGGCAGATTCAACACATAGATTCAGCACCAGAGGAAGTTCATGAAGCGGGGAATCTGCTTTTCCCAGCTCGCTTCATTGTGCCCGCCGCCAATCTGGCAGCAGAGATCGGTCATTATGCCGTGCTGCTCCTGCAGATCGGCCTGAATGGTCAGATTATGCTGTGCGGTGAGGCTCTTCATGGGATCATGGGGATCCCGGCGGAAGGCCTCCTCCGTTCCCCAGGAGAGATAGACCCGGGTGTCCGGCGACAGAGAACTCTTTTTTATATCGCGGCGCAGGGGCGCCATGCAGGGAGAGATCGAGCTGGACACACACGCTGCCTTTGAGAACCATTCGTTGTAACAGACGGCGGCATAGAGGGACATCAGACCTCCCATACTGGATCCGCCGATACCTGTCGCCTCTCTGTGCGGCCAGGTGCGGTATTCACGGTCGATCAAAGGCTTGAGTTCGGAGACGATCCACTGCATGGTATCCTTTCCGGTGCCCTTCAGGATTCCTCCCCAGAACTTTCCTCGGAAGGTGTAGGGACAATATTCCTGAAGCCTCTGATTGCCCTCGTGTGAACACTCGAGGCCGACGATGATGATCTCTTTTCCCCAGCTTTCCAGAAACTCTTTCAGCCCCCAGCTTTTGCCGAAGGTCGCGTCGGCATTGTTAAAGAGATTGTGCCCGTCAAAAAAGTACATGACAGGATAGGACTCGTTTCCTGCCTGATAAGAGTCCGGCAGATAAATGTGAAGACGCCTTGTGCTGCCGGCAGGAGTAAAAAGGACGTCGCGCTTAATGATCATAAATGTTGTAATTCCTTTCCAGAGAGGGCTTATGAAAAAAAAACAGAACGGCGGTAAAGACGCCGGAAATAATTCTTTTGAAAAAATCTATGAGGTCGTCCGCCAGATCCCGCCCGGAAAGGTTGCGACTTACGGCCAGATCGCGGCGCTTGCCGGCAACCGCCGATGGTCCAGAGTGGTCGGATTTGCCCTTCATGTGAATCCGGATCCTGACAATGTCCCCTGCTTCAGGGTGGTGAACCGGTTTGGGGAAGTCTCTTCGGCTTTTGCCTTCGGGGGCGGTAACCGTCAGATCGAACTTCTCGAGGCAGAAGGGATTCCATGTCCCGATGGAAAAGTGGACCTCGGCAAATATCAGTGGGAGAGAGTGACCACCGACTACCTGGCGAAAATGTGACAGGTGAGGAAGGCAGTCTGATCGTTCTTATGAACCGAATACTGTGTGAAACAGATGAGTGTGCAAGGCGGATAGCATGTGAAACCGATACCTGCAAAATCTTTACTGCGTGAGCCGGAAGACCTGATTCCACCGGAAGACCTGATTCCTCAGATGTCAGTGCAGGGCGGGATTCTCATAGGTATCAAAGAAGGGCAGATCGATGTCTTCGTCGTTGTCAATATAGTAGTTGTCATAGGAGTTGACACCGCTGGCACCGAACCTGAGAATCGAAGCTCCTCCGCTGAGCCATCCGACGTTGCGGTAGCGGTTTCCGTAGACAGTGACATCGCGGACGTGGCCGCTGCCGCCGGGAGTACCCAGACCTACAGCCGCCTCCGCGCAGTTTACGAGCAGGTTGTTGGCGACCAGGATCGTGTGGGTGCTCCCCGATTCCTCGGCCCCGACCTCGATTCCTCCGTCGCAGTCCCTGACTGTATTGCAGATGAAATCCACGTCCTGTGTACCGTCGGCATAAATGGCGAAGCCCGTGTCATAGCCGCAGTGACAGTTTGTGACGATGTTTCCGAAGACAAGTCCGTGAACGGGATGATCGACAGAAGAGGGCGCGTTTCCGTAGTTGCCCGCGAAGCAGATCGCGATATTGCCGGTGTTGGTCAGCTGATTGGCAACGATATTGACGGAGGAAACGTTGGCGGATACAGCGATTGCCTCGGACCAGCCTGTCTTGCAGTCGTAGATATTGTTGCGGAAGAGAAGGACATTTGAGATCGTGGAGCCTCCGCGTCCCATCAGAAGGATTGCGTTGCAGCAGTGGTCCTCACTCTTGGGGCTGGGTGTCGTGATGTTATGGATCGTGAGATCGCTCACGACGACGTGGTGGGTCCCCGGTTCCAGAAGAATGGCGCTGGCGTCTCTGCCGTGAGCGTCCTTCACTTCAAAACCGGTGAGCTGCACATATCCGCATCCATACAGCCAGAACATGGAGGGACCGTCCTGGTCCTGATCGTGCCCGTTGAGCCCCGATCCGTCAAAGACCACCTCTTCGCCGGGCGCGGCAGCGATCGTGATATAGGCGTCCTCCCTGCCCTGCACACCGCTGTAGAGACGGATCTTGCGGCTGTATACACCGCCCCGCAGATAGAGAGTGTCGCCGGGTCCGAGCATATTGATGATGCCCTGTACATCATCAGACGGACCGGCATAATAGACCTCCCCCTGTCCGGAAGGTGCTGTGATTCCCGTCTCTATAATCTGGCGCGAATGCGCCTGAAAGGCCTCGTCCCCGCGCAGATAATATTCGTGTTTCCACGGAGCGGAGGCTTCGGCCCGGGTTGAGAGCGGTCCGGAAATACTGATCGGAAATCCCTTGTTTTCTACTATAGAATCTGCGGAAAAAAGGAATTCCACAGGGGCGAACATAATCGCCAGTACGAGAATAAGAGGTACGGTATAACGGAAAAATCTGTGAAGACGCAGCGGAGAGAGCGCTGGTCGGCGGTCTGTCTGTGGTGTTCTGCAGTTATGCATAGGCCTCCTTTTTGATCCGGCGGCGTTGCCCCGAAAACATCTTTGATGGTTCTTTCAGATAAATTCTTCCAATGATTTTTTCCAGATAAATTCTTTCAATGATTTTTTTCAGATAAATTCTTTCAATGATTTTTTCCAGATGAATCCTTCATAAATTCTTCCAGACAAATTCTTCCAGACAAATTCTTCCGGATAAATATATCCAGATGAATTTTTTTAGATGAATTTTCAAAATAAGTCCTTCCGGATGAACCTGTATTGCCCAGGTCCAACGGCTTACAGCCGTGAAATCTGTGTACGGAACAGGATTAGTCCTGGTTGGCATGGATTGGCAGAGTTCGAGCTCAAGGATGTTTTCATCCCTGTTTTCATTATATATAGTGTAGCAGAAATTAGGCAAGCTATGTAGTTTACCGTCTCATAAAAAAAAGGTACAATATAAATAATCAGAAAACCACGGGTTAACTCTGATAAAAAATAGAAAATTCCGGGATCTGCCGCACATTGGCAGGACTCCGGGACGGAATGGAATACTGAACAAAAGGACATCCTTACGCTTTTTGCGCACAAGCTTTGCGGTATTTCGACATGGAGGTTTATATGACAAAAACAAAAAAGATTGCGGCAGCAGCTGCAGTAATTGCGGCACTGATCATTGCTGTCTTCGTTTTTTCAATCTGGAGTTCGAGTCAGGCGGCTCACAGTGCTGTCGACGCGTACAATACCGCTGCGGAACAGTACAATGCGAGAATCGACACTTACAACACCGCCGTGAATGGAATTGCCTCTGAGAACGAAGAGATGCAGAAGGTAATGGACAGAGCAGAGGCCGATATCAAAAATGATGCCGAGGCCTATGAGCCGGATACGAAGGAGGATCTTCAGGACGAGCTGGAAAAAGAAAAGAAGCTCCCCGTCCAGGTGCCTGCCCTGATCGATCCTTTTGACGCGATGACTGTCTCCGGAGGTTTCAGCAAAAAAGAATTCGAGCGCCAGAAGCAGGAGGCGGAAGCCTCGCTTGCGGCAGTGAGAGAGGCGGAGAAGAAGATTCCGGAAACTCCCGCGGTGCCGGATTTTTCTGATGCCAAAAAGAAACTTCAGGATAAATGTGAAGAATATGAAAAGAGTGTCCAGAAGCTGAAAAATGTCACTGCCCCTTCGGAATCTTTTGTGACAGAACGCCTGAGCAAAGTTGACACAGTAGTGCAGACAGGCGCAGTGACGAAAGAAAACGATCCCAACGGACTTCTGGGGAAAAAGGGAGGATACACAGCCTGCATTTATTTCCTGGATAAGCGCGTTGACAGAGAATTACTCCCTGCCGAAGCTTTTCGCGAGGCCGATGATCCGGACGATGAGGAGAAAGCAGAGGCCGGAGCGACAGATTCCGAAGCTGCAGAGGAGTCCAAAACCGGAGAGACGGGCTCTGAAACCGCAGAGGAGTCCAAAACCGGAGAGACTGGGGCCGAAACCGCGGAGGAGTCCAAAACCGGAACGACAGATACTGAAACCGCGAAAGAAGCAGGATCAGGAGATACTGCCGCGAAGGCCGCAGAAGAAGCCCCCAAAGAAAAAATTGATGTCGTTATGATCGGCACTGCGGGCGGCGGCGCAGTAGAGGTTTTTGCTTCCAAAAAGGATGCAAAAGAGAGAATTGAATATCTGGAATTCTTTGACGGCAGCGTGATGGCGGCAGGATCGTACGATTTGGAGGGGACCTGTGTGATCCGGACGTCAAAACACCTCAGTGAAGAGGATCAAAAGAAACTTACGAAAGCAGTCCGGGAGGCACTGCTGGAAGTCGATTGAGATGGATTGAGAGTTCAGAGGGAAAGAGCGGGTGTCTGCCCCCGATTTAAACCACTTAAGCCGTGTAAGGTTCACTTAAGTCGTGTGGGGCTGCTAGCGTAAAGTTTTAGTAGGAAAAGTAAATAAATGGGTACAAAAATAAGCCCCCCTTGTGTTAAAGTGAAGTCTTCCACAACCAAACACAAACAC
>CACYTU010000018.1:0-52467 GCA_902777355.1 uncultured Lachnospiraceae bacterium
GATCACGGCGGCATCGGGCGCGACTGCACAGTACAATGCCGCCCCCTCAAAGACGGTCACGATCAAAGTGCTCCCTGCAGTCACTTCGTCTCTGACAGCAGCCAACCAGGCGACCGGCATTAAGCTGACCTGGAAAAAGGTCTCCGGTGCGACAGGCTACAAGATCTACCGCAACTCCACCCTGATCAAGACTATCACCGGCGACAGTATCGTTACCTATGTGGATACTAAAGCCAATACCAACATGACGAGGTATATCTACAAGGTGGTGGTTAAGGGACCTGCCGGAGACAGCCCTCTTTCCAGATCAATCACTGTGTACAGGGTAAAGAGACCGGAGATTTCCTTTGCTGCAAACAGCGGTCCCTCCAGGATGACTGTCAAGTGGACCAGGACCCCAAGGGCAACCGGCTATCAGATCAAGTACAGCACGAGCAAAACCTTTGCATCAGACAACGGGTCGGTCAGTGCGTATGGCGGGACTACAGATTCCAGACGCATAGGAGACCTGAAGAAGGGAAAAATCTATTACGTGAAGATCCGCACCTATAAGGTTGTTGGCAACGGATTATACTGGTCCGAGTGGAGCCCGGTGAAGAGCGTGAAGATCAGTAAATAAAATCCATCAATCCTTTTAAACATACATGTTTGTGTCTACTCACCCGTGGCGGCAAGGAATGAATTCAAGTCCGTAATTGAGACACAAGTACATATGTAGATTAGGACATCACAAGGCGCTCCTTCGGGGGCGCCTTTTTAGTTTGTGTTGGACAGAAGGATGGCTGTAACCATATGAATATGCTATTATTAAGCTGACAGTAAAATCCGGTGAGACAGTATTGCAAGAGGGGTGAAGACATGTCTGAAGACAACAGATCAACAGCCGGTTCCCGCCTTGCGCGACGCACATCTGCCAAAGGGCGCATAAGCAGGAACAGAAGCGCAGAAAACCTCCGCAGGCCCGCAGGCACAGCGCAGAAATATGGAGGCCAGGCACAGTATTTCGGACGAACAGCGCAGAATTACAGAGGCCCGGCACAGAATTCCGTACGCACAGCGCGATATTCCGGAGGAACAGCACACAATTCCGGACGCAGAGGCACAAAGCAGAGTTCACTGGGCACAAGCACAGGACGCGGTTCCCGCAATACAAAAGGAAACAGAAATAAAGGCCGGGAAATCCCCCCTGTGTCTCTGGAACGCAACAGTAATATCATTGACGGTATCACGTTCGGCTTCTCCATTGCGCTGCTGCTGGGAGCTGCAGTCGGATGTGTCTATTCCGGAGCAGGCGATACGCTGATCGAGGACTTCATACGGATCCTGACCATGCCTGCGCCGCTCGTCACGGATTATTTCGCGCTGGGAAGCCTTCCGGCCACTTTCCTTAACGCGGGGCTCTGCGGCCTTTCCATGGCTCTTTTTATGTTCTTTATGCCGGGACTGTCCCATGTCAACACTCTCGCCGGTTTCTTTCTGATAATCTCACACTGCTTCTACGGGCTCAATTTCCTAAATATGTGGCCGTGTTTTCTGGCGCCCTTCCTGTATTTGAAGCTGAAAAACCTCAATTACAATGATAACCTGCATATCTGCATGTTCGCGACCTGTTTTGCTCCCTTTGTCAGTGAACTTTTGTTCCGCTATATCCAGGGCGATATGTACCGCACAGGAACGATCACGATCACTTTACGGGGATGTCTTCTGACTGTCGTGTTCATGTTCATTCTCGCCTTCGTCGCGCCGGCTATCCTCCCCGGCGTCAATGCCTGGCACAAAGGCTACAATCTCTACAACGGCGGTCTGGCCTACGGTATGTTCGGATTCCTGCTCTTCAGCTTTTTGTACCGGACTATGGGCGTGGAGTACCCTCACGTTCCGATCCGGCACAACCAGCTTTACAACCTGGCGGGCAACTCCTACCGTCTCTTTGGAAACACCTTTTTCCTTCTGCTGTTTCTCGCCTGTCTGGCGGCGGGATGGTTCCTGAACGGCAGATCCTTTAAAGGGATTGAGGTTTTTTTCCGTGACACGGGTTATCACAGTAATTTTGCACAGAAATACGGTATGCGTCTCTGTCTGATCAATATCGGTCTGTACGGTATGTTCTTTCTGGTGTACATCAATATTGTCATTCATTTTACCAGAGGTGCCGGATTCACAGCCCCCACTTTCGGTGTCATACTGGCAGCTCTGACTTTTACCTCAATGGGGCAGCACGCACGCAACGTGTGGCCGATCTTCATCGGCTATCCACTGCTTTCTTTATTCTCGACCCTGTTCAACCACCTGATCGGCGGCAATGCCCTATGGACGGTGTCGACGCAGGCTTATATCAACAGCGTCGCCTTTGCCACCGGTCTCTGTCCCATCGTCGGACGTTACGGCTCGATTGCAGGCATCATTGCGGGCATGCTCTGCGCCGCGCTCTGTACTGCAACAAGCTCCCTGCACGGAGGTCTGGTGCTCTATAACGGCGGCTTCACAGCCGGCATTACTGCCCTGATTCTCCTCCCGATCCTGGAGCATTATATCCCGAATCCCCGCAATGACATGAACCACCACATCGATCTGCGCGACATGATAACCCTCAGGGGCCCCTCCACTGATCCTCAGAACGAAACAAATCCTGAAAAATCCCCGGAATAAACGGTGCGGATTTTCTACGGAATATACAACCGGATTCCATATGGAATATACAACCGGATTCCATACGGAATATACAACAGGTTTCCATGCGGAATATACAACAGTTTCCATACGGAATATAAAACAGGCTGACATTCTTCCCGCGAACGATAAAACGCAGAAATGTTCCCGGCCCCGTTTTCGCGAACGGATGAGAAATATATAAATATCACTTTCATTGTCACGGGATATATCAAGACGCTGGTTAACAAGGAGGTCATTCGATGTACATCAAAAGCTTTATGAACCGGCAGCACATATCAATCCTGACAGCTGTAGTCGTTCTTATCATGTCTTTCAGCACGCCAATGGCGGCCATCGCTTCCCAATCGGAGATGCCCGATGTCAGCACCGAATCCGGCGCGGAATCAAGTACTGAATCCGGTACTGAATCCATCCCTGAAACCAGCACTGACTCCGTCACTGAATCCGGTACTGAATCAACGGCTGATGCCACCGGTGCGGAGTCCTTCCATTATCAGCACGATCCGATGGAAAATCCAAATGCAGCCAGGGACATTATCGTCAATCCCGAAGCTGTATACGGATATTCTCCGAGTCCCGATTCAGTAAGACTCAAGCAGTTTGCAGACTATCTCGATTGGACCGATAAGGAAGAAGTCGAGGCTGGCCGCAGGGAACGGGAGGAGTATCACGAGAATTTCAGTATCCTCTACAGAACGATTGAGGATATGCTCGGACAAGGTAAGAATGTTGAGGAAATTGCGCGGGCTGTCAGTAAAGCCCGCAATGAGATCAGACTGGCGTCTTACGAAGGAAATCCGGAGGGGCTTGCGGATGTAAAAGAAAGTAATCTTCAAACCTACGGGCATGAAGAAGGCCCCACACCCGATCAGCTCTATGAGAAATACGGGTCATGGCAGACCGTGATCGAAAAGGCTCTCAGCTCCAATCCCGGAATGGATGCCTGCCTCGGTCTTTACGATGAATACTACGACACATATGATATTCCGGACAGGCTCAGCGCTCTGCAGATCACAGATGAAAGCGAGAGCACAGGTGCACAGGCGGAAACCTCTGATGAAAACGGGAACGCCGATGCGCAGACAGAGACATCTGAGAAACCCGAAACAACCTCCGGGCCCTCCGGGACTTACCGCGTCAAGAGCGGTGACTGCCTCTGGGATATCGCTGCTTCAGAGCTTGGCGACGGAGGCCGCTGGCAGGAAATCTATGAGCTCAATAAAAATGAGATCGATGATCCGCGCCTGATTTATGAAGGACAGGAATTTGTCCTCCCCGCCGCATAACACTTGCCAAAACAGGAGGTGTCCGGATTGTTCAAGTGGATTAAAAGGCTGTTTGCTGCTGCGCCGCGGCATGGGATGATCACAAGGAGATGCAGGAATTGCGGGAAGATCTTTTCTCTTCCGGAAGATGTTCAGTACTGGCCGGACTGCTACTGCCTGGAATGCAGGTCGAAGGCTCCTGAACAAATAATCACGAGAAAATGCAGGAGATGTGGAAAAATGTTCTCATTTTCCTCAACTGTAAGGCAGTGGCCAAAATATTGCCGGCAATGTCAGGCAAGGCGGAAACATTGACATGGCGTGTGGTGTCAAACAATACTTCATGTATATATATGCGCATGGACAATGCGATGCAGTGTGATTTCCGTGAACAGGGCTGCATGTAAACACCCTGCGAGAGGGCGTGACAGTAACACGATGCTTCGCGTTCCGCTTCAGAAATAGTGACTGATGTGGAAAACGGTGTCGATCTGTGCTACGATAAGTCTGTCGTGAAAGCGGCAGGAAAACATTTTTTTATAATTTACATTATTTCTTTTAAGGAGAGTGCTGTTTGAAGAAGTACAACACATTGGAGATTGTGGGCTGACCGGGAGGTTTGCTGACAATCACAAGCCTCCCGCTGAAAAGCAGCTTTTGGTCACAAGTTTTCAGGAGGTAAAAAACATTGAATAAAAATGACTGCACGATTCGTTTAGAAAAGAAGGAAGACTACAGAGCAGTTGAGAACCTTGTCAGGGAATCATTCTGGAATGTTTATCGCCCGGGATGCAGTGAGCACTATGTAATCCATGTGCTCCGGGAGGATCCGGCTTTTGTAAAAGAACTGGATTTCGTCATGGAGCAGGATGGCAGGCTGATCGGGCAGAATATGTTTATGAGGACGATCATCGAAGCTGACGATGGCAGAGTGATCGATGTTCTCACTATGGGGCCGATTTGTATCACACCGGAGTTGAAGCGTCAGGGATGTGGAAAGGCCTTGCTGGACTATTCACTGGAAAAGGCTGCGGAACTTGGATTCGGAGCGGTGCTGTTCGAGGGCAATATTGATTTCTATGGCAAGAGCGGGTTTGACTATGCCGGAAAATTCGGAATCCGGTATCATGATCTGCCCGAAGACGCGGATTCATCGTTTTTTCTCTGCAAAGAACTGGTTACAGGATTTCTTGACGGAATCACAGGCGTTTATCAGACTCCGCAGGGATATTACGTGAGCGATGAGGAAGTGGATGAGTTCGATCTGGATTTTCCTTATAAGGAAAAGCTGAAACTGCCCGGTCAGATTTTCTAAATGAAAAACCAATAATCCTGGCAGTTGATACTTCAGGGAGAAGCTGTTTTTCATTTCAGAGGTTTGCGCCGTAACGCCGTAAACCTACGTTTATCCCATCGGAGAAATCACCTACGCGGATTTCTCATTGGAGATACCTGAGTACTGACATGCTCAGGCATGCTGTGAATGCATGCAAAATGAGCGGATACTGAGAGGATTCCGCTGAGAGGGAACGGATGTATTAATCTGTTTTCCGGATTTTTACAAGGGCCTGCGATATGCAGGCTCTTGTTTTCTTTTCTCGCAGGGCTGCCGTAAGGTATCTTTTGCCTGATGGCGAACGGCAGCCGCCTCTTCCCTGCTGACATGGTCCGCATAATGTTGTATTCCGCCCTGGGGCGGACACTCTACTTTCCGTAGGTAGCTTATTGATACAGGCTGAATTACAATCTGTACATGAGAAGAAACATAATTTGCGAAAGAAGCGTGATTTTTGAAAGAAAAAACGTAATCTTCAGAAGAAGTGAAATCTGCAGAAGAAGTGAAATCTGCAGAAGAAGTGAAATCTGCAAAAGAAAAAGTGTAATCTTCACAAGAAAAAGAGAGATCTGCGGATGCATTTCCTGAGTGCGCTTCGACAGAATGGCAGGCCGGCAGGGGAGCTGTGCCGATACCGGTGAGAGAGGAGAGTGCGGTTATGAACCAGTATGTTACAGGTGCGGTTATTAAGGAACTGCGTGAAAGAAACAAAATGACCCAGCTTCAGCTGGCGGAAAAGCTTGGAGTAAGTGACAAGACGATCTCGAAATGGGAGACTGCCAAAGGATACCCGGACATTACCCTGTTGGAACCAATCGCAGGGGAGTTCAGGATTTCGGTCACAGAGCTGATATCCGGAAATACGATTTACAATGCGAATGTTTCCGCGAATATGCTCCGCTCGAAGTTTTATGTCTGCCCGGTGTGCGGAAATGCCATACACAGTATGGGAGAGGCGGTTATTCATTGTCATGGCATACTGCTTACTCCGTCAGAGGCGGAATCCACGGATGAACGGCACATGGTTTTTATTGAACGTGCAGAGGATGAATATTATGTACGAGTCGATCACAGTATGACAAAGGAACACTACATTTCTTTTGCGGCTGCTGTATCTCACGATGGTATACAGATGGTTAAGCTTTATCCGGAGGGGAATGCCGAAGCGAGGTTCAAAATCAGAGGTGTCAAAAGGATTTTCTTTTACTGCAACCGGGACGGGCTGTTTTCAATCGATCCTGTAAAGGGTATTGATGACAAAGAAAGCGGATACGATGATGCCCGGGAGAGAAGGGAACTGGAGAAGGCCGCAGATATGCTGTTTGGACAGAAAACGAATCTCAAAAGATAGAGAATACGATGCCGCAGCCAAAGTGAGCTTCGAAATGAGAGTTTTTTATGTGGAAACTGTTTAGTGAAAACTGTGTAGTGGGAACTGTTTAGTGGAAACTGTTTAGTGAAAACTGTGTGGCAGGAACTGTTTGGTGGAAACTGTTTAGTGAAAACTGTGTGGCAGGAACTGTTTGGTGGAAACTGTTTAGCGGAAACTGTTTAGCGGAAACTGCTTGCGAGAGCTGTTTAGTGGGAACTTCCTGGTGAGCATTTCCCGGAAAGCATTTCCTGGTGAGAACTTCTTAGTGAGAACTTCCCGGTGAGAACTTCCCGGTGAGAACTTCCCGGTCAGATCTTCAGGGGAAAAGCCGGGCTATCCGGGGAAACTATTCCGGTAATATGTCCGGAGATCAAAAGACCGCCGATGGAAAAATTAATTTCCTGCGGTCTTTTTTTATTGGCAAAAGAAATTAAACTGCTACAATAAAACATGACCCATTGATGACAATGAGCATGACCGGCAGAATTTTACCCTTTCAGGATGATCGATATGACCTGTCATGAATATAAGAACACTTCTAAATGAGTCTCTGTGATCCGGCATTTGATAAAGGTTAAAGGACAGGAGGACCATATGGCATCAACAAAAGAGTATCTGGATTTTATAATGGGGCAGCTGGAGGATCTTGATGAGATCAGCTGCAGGGCCATGATGGGAGAATATATCTTATACTACCGCGGTAAATTATTCGGAGGTATCTATGACGACCGGCTCCTGGTAAAGCCGGTCCCGGCGGCAGTGAGAATGATGCCGGACGCTGTGATGGAACTGCCATATGATGGAGCTAAGGAAATGCTCATGGTAGATGATGTAGATGACCGTCAGTTCCTGTGTGAACTGATCGGGAGTATGTGGGCGGAACTGCCGGAGATGAAAAAGAAGAAATCAGGACAGGCACGTAAGTCCTGAAGCCCGGCAGAGCCATTTTGAAAAAAAGAAACTCAGGGAGCAGGATATGAGTGATAAATCTTACATGGACAATCCGGATCAGGCAGGGTCAGGGCATAAGGGAGACCGTCCCTCTGCCAATGGAGCAGAGCCTGTCCCTGCTGCGGGATCCGGTTCAGACGCCGTAAATTCCGGCAGTTCCGGCAAAGGAGAGATCAGTCTGATCGGGTGGGAGAAGGAACCCGGCAGAAGCAGGACAGCGAGGAAGAACAGACCGGGTCAAGGCTCTGCCACACCGGGCAGAGGCAGGGCTGTGAGGAGCAGGGCCGTCAACGGTGCCGGGACAGGCGCCAGCGGCGACAATACAGGGAGCGGGAATGTCAGCAGGACAGGCGGCAGGACCGTCAACGACGGCGGGACAGGCGCAAGCGGCGATAAGACAGGGAGCCGGAACGTCAGCAGGACAGGCAGCAGGGCCGTCAGCGGCGGGACAGGCGCAAGCGGCGGGACAGGCAGCAGGCCGCCCTCCGCGGCAAAGAGAGGAAAGAGAGGGACCGTAAAAGGAAAAGGTGCAGGTGCCCGTTCCCGCAGACGCAGATTTCGGAGAAGGATGGGGAGGTTTCTTCCTGTCATACTGGCGGGTATCATTGCCGTCTTTCTTTTGTTCCTGGTCATAAGCGGCATCAGGGCAGCGGTCAGCCGTATCATACCGGACAAAACTCCGCCTGTGATCGAACTGACCAGGAAGGCTGATTATTTTGTCGATTCCGCAGAGGAATATGAGGAAGAAGGATTTACAGCCCGGGATAACAGGGACGGAGACCTGACGGATCAGGTCACTGTTTCTGTCAATGAAAACACCATCTGTTATCGTGTCTCCGACCGCGCAGGGAATATAGCTCAGGAGTACAGGGAAATACCTCTCAGGGAGACCGGCACCGGAAGCGGTGACGGCACGGGAGCGACAGGCGGCGGTCAGAAGGGTGTATATGTATCTGACCTGAAAAATGTCGAACCCGCATCTGTGCCAGACACGAAAGTGATCTATCTGACTTTTGATGACGGTCCCGGAGAATATACGGAACACCTTCTGGATATTCTGGACCACTACGGAGTGCACGTGACATTTTTTGTGACTGGCGCATTTCCCTACTACGAGGATATGATCAAAAAAGAATATGAGGCGGGACACAGTATAGGCGTGCACACCTTTTCCCATGACTTTGAAAAAATCTATTCCAGCGACAAGGCCTTCTGGGATGATATTGAGAAAATGGAGAAAATCATCGAGAAACAGACCGGCCGGCGAACCAGCCTGATGCGATTTGCGGGCGGAAGCTCCAATACCATGAGTGCTGATTATACACCGGGGATCATGACATTGCTCACGCAGCAGGCGGAGAAAAAGGGAATGCACTATTTCGACTGGAATGTCTCCAGCGGAGACGGGGCCGCCAATCCCGTCGGAGAGGAAGTTGTCAACAAGATCATCAGCCAGGTACAGAATAACGATTATTCGGTTGTTCTGTGCCATGACACCAAGGAGAGTACGGTCAACAACATTGAATATGTGATCGCCTGGGCGCTGGAAAACGGGTACACTTTCCTGCCACTGGATGAGACCAGCACGACAGCCCATCATGCAATACTGAATTAAGGCAGAAATATAATTTTATTTATCAAGCAATACTGAACTAAGGCAGAAATAATATTTTAATTAAAAGAAAACAGAGAGCCGAAAGCATATTCTGATCTGACTGCGGGATCAGAAGCCGGGCTCTCTGTTTTTTTCAGCTCTGTTTTTGGTGTGATGGGATCGAAACAGTATTTGCTTTACAAGGGCAGCTTCAATAAATCTTTCTCATGCCCATCCGGACAGATATGCCTTCTGTTCGGGGGTGAGTTCATCGATTGCAAGGCTCATGGCGGCGAGCTTGTATCTGCCGATTTCGTCGTCAATGGAATCCGGCACATCGTATACCTTCAGGGTAAGCTCGTCTTTGTGGTCGACAAGCCATTTGAGGCTCAGGGCCTGGACGGCAAAGGACATATCCATGATCTCCGCGGGATGGCCCATGCCGCAGGCGAGATTGACCAGCCGGCCCTCTCCCAGAACATTGAGAGTGCGGCCGTCTTTGAGGGTATAGCCCATTATATTTTTTCTGCGCTCATCGGCGGAGACAGCCATGCGGCTGAGTGCCGCGACGTCTACCTCGCAGTCAAAGTGTCCTGCGTTGCAGAGGATGGCGTTGTCTTTCATTACCTCGAAATGCCTGGAGACGATGACGTCCTTGCAGCCGGTGACAGTGATGAAAAAGTCACCTATGCGGGCAGCGTCATCCATTTTCATGATGCGGAAGCCGTCCATGGTGGCGTCGAGAGCCTTGAAGGGGTCGACTTCGGTGATGACAACATTGGCGCCCATACCCTTGGCGCGCATGGCGACGCCCTTGCCGCACCAGCCGTAGCCGGCCACAACGACCGTCTTCCCGGCAACGATCAGGTTGGTGGTATCCATGATCGCGGTCCAGACGGACTGACCGGTGCCGTATTTATTGTCATAGTAATGTTTTGCCTTTGCGTCATTGACAGCCATCATGGTGCAGGGCAGGATGCCCTCGCGCTCGCGGGCTCTGAGACGGTGGATTCCGGTCGTGGTCTCCTCGCAGCCTCCGATGAGCTGATCCGCGCAGTCTTTGCAGCGGCCGCCGAGCAGGTTGATGAGGTCTCCTCCGTCATCCACGATGAGGTGGGGGTGGCAGGCAAGGGTCGCCGCCAGGAGATCCTCATATTCCTGAGGGGAAACACCGTATTTGCCGAAGGTCTCGACGCCTCTTTCGGCGATTGCGGCAGCTACGTCATCCTGGGTGGACAGGGGGTTGCAGCCGGTCAGGAAGACTTCTGCGCCGCCCTTCTGCAGAACGAGGCCGAGGTTGGCTGTCTTTGCCTCGAGGTGAACGGAGATTGCGATCCTGAGGCCCTTGAAAGGCTTTTCTTTTTCAAAACGCCTTTCTATCTCTGAGAGGGCGGGCATGTGGGAACGGACCCACTCGATTTTTTTATGTCCTGAAGGGGCGAGAGATGCGTCTCGGATAATACTCATATTGTGGTCTCCATATATTTGTTTTTTCCGGTTAATGTGATGCCCTGGTATGGCATCTGTCACAGATAAAGGTCAGCAGCCTTTTGCACCTCATAATAAACCTGCTCAGTATCGATCGTAAGCATCTCGCGGTTTCTCATCACGAATTTACCGTCGATCATGACCGATTCCACCTCGGAGCCGTTGGCCGAGTAGCAGAGTGAGGAGAGGATGTTATTGCCGGGGAAGAGGGATGGCTCGCGCAGGTCGAGGAAAATAAGATCTGCACAGGCACCCTCGCGGATGACTCCCAGCCTTTCTTCCATATGAAGGGCTTTTGCGGCGTTGACAGTTGCAGCCCTGACTGCTGTTTCAGCGGGAAGGGCGGCGGGATCGTGCTCTATTCCCTTGTGGATCAGGGACAGAAGACCCAGTTCCCGGAACATATTTAAAGTGTTGTTGCTGGCGGTTCCGTCTGTCCCGATGCAGAGGTTGATATTTTTGCGCAGAATGTCGGCCACGGGGGCAAAACCGTTGCCCAGTTTGGCATTGCTGGCAGGGTTTGTCACGATCGTGGAGCCGCTCTCGCGGATGAGATCCAGGTCGCCTCCCTGCATTTGGACGCAGTGGGCAAGGATCGTTTTGTCGTCGAGAAAACCCAGGTCAGCGAGCAGTCTGACCGGTGTCATGCCGTGTTTTTCCAGGCAGTCTTTGAGTTCGGTCACACTCTCTGAGAGATGGATCTGCTTGAGCATAGAGAGTTCCCGGCTCTGCTCCGCGACCTGTCTCAGAAGAGTTGTCGAGCAGGTGTAGATCGCGTGCGGGGAGAGCACGAATTTCAGTGTCCCGCACTCGAACTCCGCTTTTTCCTCGAGGGCTTCCCGAAATCTGTTGTTTCCTTTCTCAAAAAGATCGTCTCCGACCAGTCCCCGCCCGATGAATCCGCGCATGCCGGCCTGCTTTGCTGCCAGCGGCGACTGGCGGTGATACATATGCATATCGACAAAGCAGGTGGTTCCCGTCCGGATCATCTCGATGAATGCCAGCAGAGATGCCCAGCGGGCGGCCTCTGCCGGGAGGCGGTCCTCCACAGGCATCACACCATTAAAAAGCCAGTCTGTGAACGGTACATCGTCCGCATAGTTGCGCATAATGGTCATGTAGGCATGAGTGTGCATATTGATCAGTCCGGGCATGACCAGGCGGCTTTTGGCGTCCACGGTCTCAAAGGTCTCTCCCTGGGAAAATGGAATAAAAGAGATTTTCCCGTCACGGATATAAAGGTCTTCGGAACGGACTGAGATTTTATCACCGTCGTCAATAAGGAGTCGGCCATTGCTGATTTTATAATTCAAAGTAGTATTCCTTTCATAAGGCGGCCGGCTGTGTGCCGGATCCGAGGGGATTATTTACGCCGGACGATCTTGCTGAACTGCTCCGAGTAGTACCAGGGAACTTCCCCGCCTCCGTCTTTTTCGCGGTAATCCTTGGGGGTACAGCCCATCATGTCGCGGAAAACCTTGGCGAAATAACTGGGGGAACTGAAGCCGCAGTCCTCACTGATCTCTATGATGCTTTTGGAAGTTTCCGCAAGCATATCGGCCGCCATGCGCACCCGGGTCTGGGTGAGAAAGACGTTGGGCGAGGTGTTGATGCAGCGCTGGAAACAGCGGGTGCACTCGCGGGTGCTGATGCCGGCGGATCCGGCTATATCTTCCAGGGAAAGTTTTTCGCTGCAGTGCTCTTTGATGAACTGTGTCATGAGCTTCATGCGCTCTGTATCCGCGCTGTTCATGGGAGCAGCAGTCGGCTTGATATCCTTCGTGTCCTCGAGCAGCATCAGCCAGAAATCACTGAGCAGACTGCGGACCTTGAATTCATATCCGTAAGGCTCTTTGCGGCTCAGTTCGACCGCCCTCAGAATGAGCTCGGTCATCTTGAGGTGGCGCAGTGAATCGGGCTTGAAGTGCCAGAAAGGAAGACTGTTGTTGTGTATGAGAGGAAGAAAATATTTCTCTTCATAAACACTGTTGTACATTCCGGACAGAAAATGCATGTCGAACAGAAGCGTGTAGTATTCGCAGGGGGTGCTTCCGATCGCGGAACAGGTGTGCAGGATCCCCGAGTTGAGAAAATTCACCTCTCCTGCACTGACCAGATACGTATTGTCGGGGGTCTGCCAGGAGAGCTCCCCTTTTGCGACATAGTCGATTTCAAATACGTTGTGCCAGTGCCAGGGGACAGGGTTGTCCGGACAGCAGTCCAGCCGGGTTGTTGAGCAGACATAAGGGAAAGAAACCATGTCCATGGGCAGGATTTCCTGCTGCTCCTTTCCTGTACTGATACGTGATTTCAAGAGCATTTAAAAATGTCACCTCCAAAGGTTTTATGACTTAAATAACCGGTCAGACAATAAATGATGAATAAAAAAGTGTCCCGATCATCTTGTTTCATGAGCTGACAAAAGATACAATATATCCAGCATTGACGAAAACGAAGTGGAAAATGACTGCAGATGCGGACAAGTCCGGGCATGTGCGGACATCTTCGGGACGTTCAATCTTAATCATACGTCCAAGCCTAAAATAAAATCAAGCTAATTTCAAGAGACGTTCGTAAGTTGTAATAATAAGTTGTAATAATATAAGAATATATTTGGAGGTGAAAAGAGATATGCTTTTAAAGCGTTCAGCGGGACTGCTGTCAGTATTGTTGGCATCGATGCTGGTCCTTGGGTTCCTGGGACCTGTTTCCGCACAGGCAAAAGAGACCTTTCAGGTGTCTGATCAGCTTGTGGGAGAGGGAGAACTGATTGAAAGTACTGAGGGGCTGACCCGGCTCAGTGAAGAAGAGAAAAAAGAACTGGCCGATGCGCTGGGCAAAAAATACGCGGCAGATGTAATCTTTGATTACAACGGAAAAGCCAGGATAAAACTGAAGGCAAATATGCCGGTCAAACAGCTCGGCGGAAAAAAGATGGATGTGAATGCCGATGCCAATGCAGTGTTCGCAGAAAGTGAAGCAAATGCCATGTCCATGGCGGAATGCAACATTAACGTATCTGTTTTTCTGTTTTCCGGCAAAGTAAATGCCCTTTCCTATACTGACAAAAATGAAAAGCGTGAATACCGGAAGACAACTACTTTCGGAGAGACGGAAGGATGGACATACAAAACAAAAAAGAAGACCGGCAGTCAGGATACGGCAATACCTTTTCTGGCCCCGGAGAAGATCAGGGAAGTGTACAAAGATCCCGCTTCGGGCTCTTATGCTGCTGTAATGGAGCTTGATGAAGATGATCTTGATCAAGTCACCGGATCCGGCACTGAAGCATTGGCGGGTATGGGACTGGATGATTCGGAGCTGGAAAAAGGGAAGTATATACTGACTCTGGACAAGGGAATATCTGTGATCGGACTGTATGCGGATCTTACAGAGGCCCTGAAAGGGGACGACATCTCTGTTTCTGACTGCAAGGTGAGGGCGGTGATCGAAGACGTTAATACCGGCCTGACGATCACACTTCCCGAAGAAGCCAAAAACGCGAAAGAAAAAAAGAAATAACAAGGATCAGGATTATATGGCGCGTTTCTTTCTGCGCGCCTGTCCCGCAGCTGCTATGAAGCTGCGGATATTATGCAATACAAAAAGAGAACCGGCCCGGAACTGTGACTGATGGAATGAAAGTCAGGATCAGTTTCCGGGCCGGCTTATTATTTTATTCTTCATCGCGCAATACCCGTTACTTCAGTCGTGAGATACGGGCGCAGGACTCGCGAGCGAGTCTTGAATATAGAACACGGAGGGGTGTCAGAAAAATCTCCGGATAGAGAGAATGCGTGTATACCGGGCGTTGTAGCCGATGCAGACTCCGGAATGGCTGCTGGTGGAATGGACGATCCGGTTGTTGCCCAAATAGATTGCAACGTGGCCATCATAGCAGATGACGTCTCCCGGCCGGGCTTTGGACAGATTTGAGACTTTTCTGCCGCACTTGCGGATCGAGGCGTCATAGTGAGGAAGATAAATGCCGAAATGTGCGTAGACCGCCATGACAAAGCCGGAACAGTCAGCACCCTTTGTCAAACTTGAGCCGCCCCATTTGTAAGGGGTTCCGAGAAACCTGCAGGCATAGTCGGCAACCTGCTGCCCTTTGCTTTTAGTTGTATTATAGCGTATCCCGTCGTAGGAGTACACGACTCCGTTTTTGTAGACCCTGAGCTTTTTCCCGGACACATACTGACTTTTTTTCTGCAGAACACCGAAACGGTTGAAGTAGTAGACCTTTCCGCCTATTTTCTGAAAACCTTTTACCGCAAAGGTGTTTTTCATAAAATAGTAGGTCTTTCCGTGAATGGTTTTCCACGAACTGCGGATATTTTTTCCGTTGGAACGCTTATAGCGGATTTTGTTTCCTTTCTTGATCAGACGGCCGCTTTTTGCATAGACACCCGGAACGGGGAGCGTCCTGCGGAGAGAAGAGCTGACAGACGAGGGGGCTGTGCAGGGCTGCGCGGTCTGTGCTGCCGCTGCTGCAGGGGCGGAAAATGTGAAAAGCATGCACAGAAGGAGAGTGAACAGGCTTCGGCAGATTCGTTTGTACATGAGAGACCTCCGGATTAGTTATTAGACGTGCTTTTCCGAAAAATGTGAAAAACCGTTATAATTATACAATAAATATAAGAAAAATGATAATAAATTCTTGCAAAATGATAATAAAGATTCGATTTTTGTTACTGTTCACGCCCTATCGAGGGAGTGAACAGTAATTTGCGAAAATCGGAAACAGCCGGGATTCTTTTCCGCGCTTGACAGAAGCGGTGCCACGGTGATATTGTAATTTTTGCAGAAGATATCTGTTCTGCTGAATAAATAATTATATTCTGAATTCTGTCCGGATCGGACGCAAAATCATCATACATAAAACTGAATATTTCGGAGTCTGTATTTCTGTGTAAAATCCCGATAAAAAGAAGATTTTTGCAAAGCATCAGATCGGATTCCGCAGGAAATAATATCTAATTCATATTTATTGATAATATATATGATTGATTTATGATGAATGATTATTTCACCGGCAAAAGAATAAGCCGGGTTGCCTGTATCTTCCCATGGCGTGAAAAGCAGGGAATCAGCGGACAGTCACAGAGGGATTCTTTGGCTGTCCGGGTGAAGGCAGAAGGAGGATATTTTGAAAAAGAGCAGAATGAAAACAGGCGGGGAGAGACTGCGGTACAGGTTTTCTGCGCTGGCTGTGGCCGGAATTCTGGTTCTGATTCCGGTTCTGGTTTCTCTATGCGGTATAGGAGAATTCCACGGGGCAGATGTTTATGCGTCGGAGCGGACTGAAGGAGAAGAGGACGCGGGAGACGGCAGGACGTTCGCGGCAGAAGTAACTCCGGCAGGCAGTACATCAGGAATCAGCAGTCCGGGGGACAGCAGTTCCGGAGATGAGCAGTCCGGAGATACGTCCGGCAGCGGGACTTCATCAGGATCGAAGGAGGAAGGAGAGAACGCTGGAGGCGGCGATACATCCGCGGCAGGATCTCCGGGCGGCAGCGGATCCGGGGACGAAGGATCCGGGAACAGCGGTTCCGGAGACGGACAGTCCGGGGAGACGTCCGGAGGCGGCACTTCAGCTGGATCGAAGGAGGAAGGAGAGGCCGCGGGAGGCGGCGGTACATCCTCGGAAGGATCCACAGGCGGCAGCGGATCCGGGGCCGGAAAGCCCGGGGAAAGCGGATCCGGAGACGGGCAGTCCGAAGAGACGTCCGGTGGCGGCGGGTCTTCCGGATCGGCAAAGGATGGAGGCAGTGAAGCCGGCGGCAGCGGAAGAACATCTGGCAGCGGGTCTTCTGACAGCAGTTCAGGCGATGTAAGGGGAGGCAGTTCTCCCCGCCCGGAACAATCGACCGGGGAGGAATCTGCCCCCGGAAGAAAAGGGAACGATACACAAAAGGAAACCGATACACAGAAAGGAACCGATACACAAAAAGGAACCGATACACAGGATGAAAGCAGTCCTGGTGCCGGTACAGGCGCTACGGCGCAGACAGAAGAGGATGCTTCCGCTCCCGGGGAGATTACGGAAATTACGGGAGAAGACTGGATGACAGCCGGGGAGTTTGAAAACGCATATGAGAGTGTGACCGAGGGCGCGGCAGGGGCAGCTTCTACACTGTCAGACGCCAGAATCGTGAGTAAAAGAAGCGAACTGGATTATGAGGAACTGGGACTTGGAGAAGAAATGGCCGGCGTCGTTAATCACACGACTCCGATCGATATCGAGGACGGGGAAGGAAACAGTTACTACGGCGTGTGTGTGTCCCCCAACGACCGCGGATGGCCCAAGGGGACGGTTCTTCCCAATGTAAAAAGGGTCACTGATGCTGTGATGATCAAACTCTATTATTACACGGTGTTTGACAACTATGGGAAACAGCTGGCTTCTTCCAGAGGATACGGAGGAAATGCGGAACAGGTTGCAGTCTGTGCCTGCCATGAGGCCATGTCCCAGCGGTATTCGGAGCTGGGAGGAGTTGAATATTACCGGCCCAATCTGGACAGTGATTTCAGATCTCTTGTCTCGGCTTACCGCAGCGGGGTATCTTCAAAAGCAGTCCCCGATCCGGACAAGGTCATTGTGTATATCTGCGCCCGTTCACAGGGCGACGGACACTGGAGGCAGGCTTATGTATTCGGACGCATCGAGGAAGAGGAGCCGGCAAATATTGTTCTGATGAAGACCTGTTCGGACCCGGATATGAGGCCCAGATACACGGCCTATTCCCTCTCGGAGACCGCGGAAGGCAAAGAGGTCGTCTTCCGCCTGTTTTCCGACAAGGAATGCACCCACCAGGTCAAAGTCTACAAGGATGCCGAAATGACGGTAGAACTCCCGTCGATCCCGGTAGGAGCCAACGGAAACACGGGATTGACCAACCGCACGTATTTTTACTGCGAACCCGGAACCTATTACGTGAAGGAAATGAATGTTCCTATGGGCTATGAACCGCATCCCGAGCCCTTCGGTCCTTTTACATTCGAAGAAGGAAAGGGCAAGACGATTAAATTATCCAATAAACCGCGGTACGGTCTGGCCGCTGTCCTCAAAAAGGACGCCAAGACGGGGAAAGGCCTGGAAGGAGCAGTTTTCAACATGTATTCATCCAAAGAGGATGCCATGGACAATGCGTCTCCGGAGGGCAGGTTCGTGACCGGGGAGAACGGAAGATCCAATACTCTTCCGGTCATTCTGGGAAAAGGATACTACGTGCGCGAGGTATCCGCACCTGAAGGCTATGAGCTGTCTACAGAGGTCCGGCTGCTCAAACTGGCGGATACTTTCATCCATATCAGCTGGACAGAAATCTCAAATGAAGCCGTTATTAAAGAGGGCAGGGTCCGGGTGAAGAAAATATCCGCGGACCCCGCTGCGAGCGGCGGCCCCTACAGCCTGGAGGGCGCTGAGTACACTCTGTATGACAGTGACGGAAAGGCCGCCGGAAAGCTGAAGACAGGAAAGGACGGAACCTCTGATGAGTTTACAGTGCCGTGCGGAAAATACACTCTGAAGGAGACCAAGGCTTCCCCGGGATTTGAACTAGACATAAAGACTTATGATGTCACAGTGACAGAAGACAAGCTGACGACTGTGGAATCTGCGGAGATACCCAAAAAAGGGAAGGTCACCCTGGTCAAGTATTCGTCCGAGGAAAAAGAGAAAAAGGAAGCGGACACAATGCCGATCGCGGGAGCAGTCTACGGCCTTTATAAAACGAAGGAAGACGCGGAGGAAATGCGCTCTGCCGCGGGCACTTTTGTCGTGCAGGCAGATGGCAGCTCTAACGTGATTGAGGTGCTGGCGGGAAGGTCCTGGTATATCCGCGAGACAAAGACACCTGAAGGATATCTGCTCGACGAGAAGATTTATGAGGCCAGGGTCGTATCATTTACAGAGGTCGTGACCGTACGAAGTGAAGATAAACTGATATTCGGCGGAGTGAAGGCATGCAAGCTTGATCTGGAGACAAATGAGGGCAGGCCCCTGGGGGGCGCCACACTGCAGGGCGCTGTCTTCCGCATATTTAATGACGGCGACAGGTCTGTCTATGCAGGCGGAAAGAAAGTACTTCCCGGGGCAGAGGCGCTCACGCTGGAGACAGACGACAAGGGAGTGATCCTGACTGCTCCCCGTGCTCTCTCCTACGGGACATACAGGATCGAGGAGGTGTCGCCTCCGGACGGATATACGATGACGGGGGCAAAAGCGGTCCGCTTCTCGATCAGAGAGGACGGCGCCGTCGTCGATCTGACGGGCAATAAGGACACTTCCATCAGAAACCAGATCATGCGGGGAGATTTTTCAATCCGCAAGCTTGACTCGTATACACAGCGGAAAATGGCGGGCGTGACATTTGAAGTCACGGCTTTGGATTCTGAGGGGAAAGAGATTGAAAAGCATCGTTTTACGACAGACCGGAACGGATTTTTTGACAGTACGGCAGTATGGGCCTACGCGCAGAAAAATATTAAGAACCCGATCAGAGCTGACATGCCGGCGGACTCAGAAGGCGGAACAGCACAAGGCGGAGAAGCACAAGGAGGAACAGCACAAGGCGGAGAAGCACAAGGAGGAACAGCACAAGGCGGACGCATTTGGTTCGGAGCGGGCACAGAACCGTCAGATTCAATGGGAGCCCTGCCCTACGGAGATTACATCATCGAAGAAATTGAGGGAGAGAATAACCGGGGCAGAAAAATGTTTTCCGACCGCTTCTCTGTATACGCGGATAAACAGATGATCATGCTGGGCAATATTGAAAACACCTTGAAGCCGGTCCTGGGAACAGAACTGGAGGACGAAGACGGCGACCATTACGCAGACAAAAACGGAATCGTCACGCTGACAGACACGGTCGCCTATGGCGGAATGGAAGAATATATCGGCAGGGAGGTCGTCTTCCACGGAGTCATTTATGTCAAAGAGACCGGACAGCCGCTGGTCATCGGGGGGAATAAGGTTCAGGCAATAAAAACAAAAAAGATCCTGTCCCCCGCAGGCACGGTTAAGCTGAGGTTCACTTTTGACGCTTCACAGGCAGAGGGAATGACACTGGTATGCTTTGAATACGCCTCGGAACTTCCTGAAAAAGCTGAGCCGGACAGCGGACAGGGGCAGGGAGAAAACCCGGAGCAGGCTTCGGAAGGAGAGACAGGCCAGACAGCGGACGGACCAGGAGGCCAAACACCGCAAGGTGAGACTGGCGAAAATGACCAGCCCGGTGGACAGGGCGGAGAGACGGCAGAGACAGGCACGCCGGAGACGAATCCGGAGGAGGATTTCCACGACAGCACAAACGGAGGGAAAGACATCGCCTCACATACTGATCCTGAAGATGAGGCCCAGACCGTCCGTCTGGTTTCGGTAGAGACTGACGCGGAGGACAAACTGACCGGTACCAAGACCGGATTAGCCCGGGAAGGCGCAGTCACTGTGGACCACGTCACCTGCAAAGGCCTGATTCCCGGATATTATTATCAGGTGTCAGGGACTCTGGTTGACAAGTCTGTCGGCCATCCCTTAAAAGATGCTGCAGGAAAACAGATTGAGGCCCATGCTTCTTTCAGGGCAGAGAAAGAGGAGCAGACCCTGGACCTGATATTTACTTACGACGCTTCTGCGCTGGAGGGAACGACAGTTGTCGCATTCGAAAAACTATATTTCAAGGGTAAGGAAAAACCGCATGTTCCGGATGTTCCGGATGACCCGGATAACCCGGACGATCCGGATAACCCGGATAATCCCGATACTCCCGGTGATCCTGAAGGGGACGAACCGATCGCAGTCCATGAGGACCCGGACGATGAAGACCAGAGCATTCATTATCCTTCCATCAGGACTTTTGCGTCAGCTAAGGACGGGGAGACCAAAACTTTTACGATCGGAGAAAAGCTGGTCCTGCAGGACCGTGTGATATGGAAAAACCTGATCCCGGGAAAGACTTACGCCCTTCGCGGAAGTCTCATGAGAAAGGACAACGGAAAAGCCTTTGAGGCAGGGGGAAGCGCGGTGACCGCGCAGACATCCTTTACTCCCACAAGGGCAGACGGGGAGACGATTCTCGATTTCACATTTGATTCCTCCTCTCTTACAGATAAAGAAGAAAAAAAGACCAGTGCTTCCTCCGGCAGCACTGCAGCAGAGGAAAGCATGAGTTTCAGAGTTGTCGCTTTTGAAGAACTGTATCTGCTGCCCGCGGAGACGGATGGAGGACCTGATGATCAGACGGATGATTCTCCGGATGCCCCTTCCCCGGGAACAGGCAGGGACGACCCGGATCCTGAAGAGGAACAGCTGGTCGCGGAACACAAAGACCTTGAGGATCCTGCACAGACAGTACTCCTGAAAGCGCCGGAGGAGCCGGAAAAGCCGGAGGAACCTGAGAAACCTGAGGAACCTGAAAAGCCGGGGAAGCCGGAGAAACCCGAAAAGACAGAGAAAACAGAGAAGACAGAAAAAACGAAGGTGACAGAGAAAGAAAAGGAATATGAAAAGCGCACAACTGTAGAAAAGGAGAAAGAGAAAACAGAGACGGGAAGCAGCCGCAAAAAAGTGACTCCGGCTTCGCCCGAGACCGTGAGGGTGTCGGGATCGCCGCGGACAGGCGATGAATCCGGGGCTGCTGCCTTCGCGGTCTTGATGATTCTCGCCGCAGGCGCAGTGGTTTTCATCCTTCATTCCGGCATTTCAGGAAAGAAGCAGGGAAAAGACCACGGGACAGACAAGGACGGAAGATAAGCACTCCGTTTTCTGAGAACACAGAAGCGCAAGGGGCTTTGACAGCAGAGGCAAGTGTGCCGATTTAAAAAACAGCGTCTTCCGGCTGCCCGCATGAAGGGATACACCTGGCAGGTGTCTCTTTGTGCGGGCTTTTTTCTTGTGACACGGCCCGTGTAATGAATATTTCCGTCTTACGGCGGACACTGGCCGGTCGGGGATAGAGAGCGGCGCGGCCGCCTCTGCCCCATTCCAAAAGAAGACGATAAGAGAAAAAGAAACGTTACAAGTCACACCCGCACCAAACACTTTGCTGTTTGGTGCGGGGCCTGTGGCCTTGACCGGGCTCCAGGGCGTTTTCCATTGGCCGAAGGTCAATTTGGAATGGAAAACGCCCCTTTACTGGTCACGGTGTGACCAGTAACAAAGAAACATCTGCCGGCGGATATGTTTTTTCCATTAAAGGGGGAAGAAGTGGTATACTAGAAAAGTAAAATTTCGTTAATTGATCGGATATGTCAGCGCGGAAAGAGGGCATCGGGCATGGCCGGGAATGAGGCACTCTGATCACTGCGTTTTTCCTCCAGTATCAATGCGGTACAAAAAGACATCACAAGAGGAATGCTATGGACAAAGATAATAAAGGCGCACGGCAGGCCGGGCATCACGCAGGCCGCGCCGCCCATGGGAAAGGGTCTGCTTCCGTGTGGACAGCAGTTATTCTGGCTGCGGGGATGCTGGTATTGTCGGGCTGCGGAGGACCGAAGGCGGGCACGGTATATGAACCGTCCCATCAGGAGGAAAGCCTCTACGTGGACATGACGGCATTTCAGGCTCAGGAGCAGGAGAAGGAAGAGAAAGAACTCCCTCAGGTGGAGATTCTCGACAGCGGATATACGATCACTCAGATCGATGAGTCGGATGTCTATCCTCCTGTAAAAACAGATGATTACGGAAACGCTCTGCCGGCCTACAGGCTCAACTACGCGGCCCGCATTTCCAACAGGGGCAGTGATAAGGCCATGATACGGCCCACCATTGTCGTAAAGGTAATGGACGTGAACGGAGAACGCATTGGCAAGAGCAGAAAGACATTCCGCACCTATGTGCTGCCCGATGAGGAAATTGCCGTTGCGGGCGATATGATTATCCGGGGGGAAAATCCTTCGGAGATCAGCATTACCGCGGAGAGCGAGGATCCGGAGGACTTTTATCCCACTGAGGAGGAACTGAGGATACCGGGCTCAGACAGCTACAGCGCATCGGATGTCATGGTAGAGGTCCTTGAAGAGTACAAGGATAAGGCGCCTGCGGCGGGCAGAGAGAGTTCGGAGGGACTGGCCAGGGGATATTTCCGCTTCGGGGAACTGCCGGCTCTGTCAGGCAGGATCAGCTGTAATTCAACTGAGGACCAGGAGGCTTTTGTCACCATTCTTTTTAAAGACGGGGATAAGCTGCTGGGAGGTGAGACGGGCCGGGTAATGATTCCGGCGGGAAAGGAGGCCTTTTATACTTTTTCCGCAGGAGGGCCTGTTCCGGCTGAAACGGACAGCTATGAGGTCAGTGCTTTTTCCATCGCGCATTATTGACTGCGGGGCGGATCAGAAGGCATTGCGGATCATGAAGAAACGATCCTGCAATTAAGAAGAAAAAAGAAGAAAATTGTTACTGGTAGTTGGCATAGGAAGCTGTTGCATGCTGGGAGCGGTCATATTCCGGTCTTTCCGGACAGGACGTTCCCAAACGGGAGGTAGGTTATGGATATCGACAAGAAACCTCATGGCAGGGAACGACATGTAGAAGGAAAGGGAAGCGGTCTGAACCGGAGAGGCGACGGCCTGGGAACAGGACCTGTCGGCGATAAGGACGGCTACAGCGGACGGGGAAGCGGAAACGGCGGAGGCGGCAGCAAGGTCACCCGCGGCGTCGGACTCAGTCTGCCGGTCATTATCATTGCGATCATAGTCTATATGATGGGCGGCGGAAATATGCTTGGCGGCTCGGGCGGCAGCGGAGCGGACTATGACTACGGCGGCTCCAACCAGAGCTCCTATGGAAGCTTCGGAGGATACTCGGACAACAGCCCGGCGGAATCCACACCCGGAGTTCCTCAGCAGTCCCAGGAAACACAGGGGAGCTGGGCTGCTTCCAACAGCGGGGGCGATGCCGATACCCAGGTGGCTGCCGAAGCCAGGGAAAAACGCACTGTGATCAAGGGAGGCGGCAAAGATATCGTGACGATTATGGTCTATCTGTGCGGCACCGACCTGGAATCCAGGAGCAAGATGGCGACTTCCGACCTCCAGGAGATGATCTCCTCCAAAATCTCGGACAATATCAACCTGATCGTTTATACCGGCGGATGCAGCCGCTGGAACAACAATGTGGTCAGCAGCAGTACTAATCAGATCTATCAGGTAAAAGAAGGCGGGCTGCTTCTTCTGGAGAAAAATCTGGGATCCAAGCCTATGACGGATCCCAATACACTGGCTTCGTTCATCCAGTACTGCAAAAAGAACTTCCCCGCCAACCGGAACGAACTGATCTTCTGGGATCACGGCGCCGGTTCCGTCAGCGGATACGGATATGACGAAAAATTCAAATCCAGCGGTTCCATGAGCCTGGCCGGCATCAACAAAGCGCTGAAAAGCGGCGGAGTGACCTTTGACTTTGTGGGCTTTGACGCCTGCCTGATGGCGACGACAGAGACCGCCCTGATGATGGACAGATACGCCGACTATCTGGTTGCCTCGGAGGAGACGGAGCCCGGAATCGGCTGGTACTATACCAACTGGCTGACGGCTCTGAGCAAAAATCCTTCTATGTCCACACTGGAACTGGGCCAGCGCATCGTTGATGACTTTGTGACCACATGCGCCAAGAGGACTCCCGGACAGGGGACGACTCTTTCCGTCGTAGATTTGGCAGAACTCTCGGCAACAGTCCCGTCAAAGCTGAGTGCTTTCTCCAAATCCGTCACAAAATCCATTGAGGACAAAGACTATTCCAGGATTTCCAGAGCAAGGAACGGATCCCGGGAATTTGCAAGATCAACCGGCATCGACCAGATCGACCTGGCACATTTCGCAGAGAATGTCGGAAGCACAGAAGGCAATGAACTCGCAAAGACCATCCGGGACGCGGTCAAGTACAACCGCACGTCCTCGAATATGACCAATGCCAACGGTCTTTCAATTTATTTCCCCTACCGAAGCGTCAAAAATGTGGTCAGGGCTACACAGGACTACAGTGAGATTGGTATGGGAGAGGAATACGCGCATGCGATCCGTGCTTTCGCAAGCCTGGAGATCAGCGGACAGGCGGCCTCGGGCGGCAGCACCTACGGCTCCCCGATTCCCTCCCTGTTCGGCACACTCCTGGGCGGCTCCCCTTCGGGAAGCTCAGGTGGGTCAGGCTATTCCGGCTATTCCGGAGGAACGGGCCAGTCCCCTTACGGGTCTTCCGGCGTGAATGAGGAGCTCATAGGACAGCTTCTGGGAAGCTTCCTGGGCGGTGACTACAGCTCGATCAGCGGGCTCTCTTCCTCCAATGCCGGATTCCTGACCGACAGGGTGCTCAGCGACCAGGACACGGTTCAGTATATCACCGACAACCACATTGATACTTCCGCCCTCTACTGGACGGAAAATGAAGACGGCCAGTATATCATGACCCTTCCCCGCAGCCAGTGGGAGCTTGTTCAGAACCTTGTGCTCAATCCCTTCTACGATGACGGCGAGGGCTTCATCGATCTGGGATACGACCAGATCTACAACTTTGACGAGGACGGAAACCTGGTAGCGGATGAGGGAAAACACTGGCTTGCCATCAACGGACAGATCGTGCCCTATTATCATCTGGATTCTGTCGAGGACGGGGACTACTGGAATATCACAGGACGCGTTCCTGCCATGCTCAACGGACAGAGAGTGGACCTGATCATTGTCTTTGACAATGACCATCCCTCAGGATACGTGGCCGGTGCCCGCAATGATTATCGGGATGAGGAGATCGAGGCGATTGCCAAGAACCTCACAGAGATCAGTGAGGGAGATACTCTGGACTTCCTGTGTGACTTCTATTCCTATGAGGGTGAATACCAGGACAGCTATATGCTGGGAGACCGCATGACCGTGCGCGGGGATCTGAAAGTGAGCGACGTGGAGCTTCCCGAAGGAAAAGTGCGGCTCAGCTATCGTCTGGATGATATTTACAATCAGTCCTACTGGACAGAGAGCATAGAGCGCTGACCGGAGGCGCACAAGCCACGCTGACCGGAGGCGGACAAGCCGGGCTGACCGGCTCAAACAGACATAAAAGCTCTTCGGATCGCTCCGTGCTCCACACTCCGGGAACGGAGACGGGTCCGGAAGCAGAGGATTAGCGATAAATGATAAGAAATGTGCTGAAAAGGGCAGGCGGGGAACGGAGCAAAAAAGCAAAGTCCCCCGCGCAGACAGGAACCGGAGCACAGAGGCAGTATACAGAAGGGGGATCCGGGAAATGGATCCCCTTTGCTTCCTTTTGTACGACCGGTCAGTTCATGAAACTGGGAAAAGGATATGTACAGCACTGCGGACCTACAGCTGCGGTGAATCTGATCAGGAGCCTGGAAAAATACGCCGACCGCAATGCCGGCCAGAACGCCGATCGGAAAGCAGACTATTGCGCCGACGGCAATGCAAACCGGAATGCCGGCCAGTATGCAGACCGGAATACAGGTCAATACCCTGGCCGCAATGCCGGCAAGTACACCGACCGATTAGCCGGCAGCGGAAAAAGTGCTGTTCCCGGGAACAGAGACAGAGCGGAACCCGAGAGTCTTTTTCTGATGTGCGCGGAGATTGGACGACGGACACGTATCTACTGGAACACAAAAATCCTTGGACGTTTCGGGGGAACCTCCAACCCGCTGACAGGAATCTACCTCCGCAGATGTCTGCGGGCGTCGGGAGATGCTTCTTTAAAGGCAAGAATCCGCTTTCATGTCCGGATTACCCCTGACGCGGTCGAGGAGGCTCTAAGAAGCGGAGCAATCGTTTATCTTCAGGTATATGGTCATCCTAAATATAAGAACCACCACATGCTCTGTTACGGTTTTCGTTATAAGGGCGGCAGAAGAGAGTTCCTCCTGGCTGATGGATGGTCACCCGGTCCTGCCTGGGTGGGAGATAAGGAAATCGGCCACGGTCATTATCTGACGATACACTGCAATTGAACGATGTTTAATGCAGCGCGTGGCTTCAATCATCTATGTTTGTGAACACCTGATTATGGGCACAAATATATAAAAAAGTGAAAACCGGCGCATTCTCATGACTTCATATGGTCATGAGAATGCGCCGGTTTTATGATACGGCAAGTGAAAGAGTCCTGCCCGGCAGAAAGAGAAAACGGGAGAACAAGTTATGATCCTGAGCTTTTCAGCCCGGCCAGCTGTTCCATAAAGAGTTCGTAATAGTCATCCTCCCCCGTGAGAAGAGGTGAATTCTCTCCGCCTCCATTTGTGGAACGACGCATGGCAGCATAGTAATCCTCCCCTGCGGAGAGCAGATCCATCTCATAGAGCGGCAGTCCCAGTTCTGTGCTCAGACGGCAGAAATCAGACAGGGGAGTGCGGCTCTTAGTGGTTTTAAGAAGACGAAGCCGCAGCGCCTCATCTTTTGCCGCCATTTTCAGAAGATTGTCTAGTACATCATTTACATTCATAATGAACCTCTCTTCCCGGGTTAAAGAGTATTATCTTCAAGACACGCCTGTGAGTCTTATTTCCCTTTTTGCGAGAGTAACCCAAGACTGAAGTCACGGGTATTGCGCAAAGGAGAATAAAAAAAATCCCTGAACCGGCAAAGACCATGGCTTTCAGGGATTTTCAGAGCTGGCAACGAGAATCGAACTCGTGACCTCCGCACTACCAATGCGACGCACTACCGACTGTGCTATGCCAGCATTTTGTTCGCTGCTGTTTTCCGCAACGAATGTATATTACCACGCCTGCACTGGTTCTGTCAATGAGTATTTGAATAAAAATTGCAACGAAACAATACGAAAATTTGCATCGAAACAATATGAAAAAAGGCTGACATAAGTTTTCGATTTCAATCCGCATCTTTCGGGGGATGTGTATCCGTCACCACTCCACAGAAAGTCGGAGCACGCAAGTGCTCCGGCATCGTCAACGGAAAGACGTGAAGACGATTTCTCGTTGACATCAGGGGATGTTTGTGCTCCGGCACAAACATCCGGATTAAAAAATATCGTATCGAAGAATTTTTTAATCTTACTGCAGCGAATCCCCCTGGCATGCTTCGGAAAATACTTGGATGAACAGAATATTTCTGATGCTATAATCACATGATGTAAAGGTCAAAAGCCAGGAAAAGGCTCTGAGTCTCGTCAATATGCACATACAACCGCAGGACCATTGCGCAGCTCCGAAGGAGATGTTGCGAGGTGTTTGTGCATATTGACGAGACGGATTATCTTTAACCACCTTTTGACCCCGACATCATCACATAAGGATATTACATTAGATTGCCGGAGAGCTCCGGAACAATACCGGCAGAGACATTACGTCCCGGCTTGAATTCAACAGTGACCTGCCTGCGTTTCCGCCAATCCTGAGTAAGGAAACGATTTTCAAAATACCCGAATACCCTCTTATATACTCTGTTTTAGTGATAAGACAGAAAACAATGATGTGTCCATCCATTAGCTGGAGCACGACATATTTAAAAATATTGTGGGAAAGGAAGGTTATAAAACTATGGGAAAAAAATTATGGCATACATGGGAATGCTCATGATTATCGGCGGAGCCTTCATGCTGATCTATACACAGTTTGATTATTACAAAGACTGCTCAGGTGGACGTCAATTATCATTCAATATCTGTGGACAAACAAATGACACTTGAAATCGTTGAATCAGCGATTAACGCGCATACGGATGCAGTACAAAAAGTCGATGGGCTTGATCAGAAAGCAACGTAATGTGATTGGTTGATTCGAGGAGGACAGAAATGAAAAGGACACTTTCAAGAGCGATAGCACCCTCAACAGCACTGATGTTGTCATTCAAGCTTTTGTTTGGCACAGTTTGTACATAAAGAAAGGCGGTGATCATTTTGATAGATATTGTATTACTCGGAACGTCGGCACTGATTCCTCTGCCGGACAGGGCTTTGACTGCAGCTGTACTGTACTGTAGAGGGCATTCCATCCTGTTCGACTGCGGCGAATGGACACAGGCCGCGGCCAGGAAGGCAGGAGCATCCCTGATGCAGGTGGATATGATTGCCCTGACCCATTATCACGGCGACCATATTTTCGGCATGCCGGGTCTGATGCAGACTTTGTGCAGCATGGGCAGAACGGAGCCCCTTTACATCACGGGTCCGGAAGGAATGGAAGAGGAACTGGCACCTATTCTAAAGCTGGTGGGCTGGACTTCTTACGAAATCAGGATGATTGAAGTGCCCAAAGATGGTCTGAAGCTTGCAGAACTGGATCCCGGCTGGCCGTCGGAAGCAATGCTGCATGCCTTTAAGACCGAGCACAGGATCTCAAGCCAGGGATATAGCTTTACCCTGGGCAGGCCCGGAAAATTCATGCCGCAGAAAGCCAAAGAACTCGGTATCCCCGTCAATCAGTGGGGACTCCTGCAGAAAGGAAACAGTGTCCGTGTGGGGGATATGACGGTCACGCCGGACCAGGTTCTGGGAGAACCCAGGAAAGGACTGAAGTTCGTCTTCTCGGGAGACACGGCTGTCTGCGATACACTTATCGATGCGGCGAAGGATGCCGATCTTCTGATTGCCGAGGCGACCTACGGAGAGAACGGGCAGGCGCAGCTCGCGATTGACCACGGTCATATGAACTTCGCCCAGGCTGCTGCTGTCGCGTCGCGATCCGGCGCCAGACAGCTCTGGCTCGCCCACTATTCTCAGATGATCGAGGATCCGGAAATATATCTTCCCAACGCGGCAGAGATCTTCCCTGATACACATTGCGGTAAAGACGGCATGAGGACATCCCTGCAGTTCGAAAAATAAAGCTCTGATAAAAGCCGGGATATTGCGGTGAATTGATCACAGTATTCCGGCTCTGCTGTGTGCGGAAGAATTAAGCGTTCTTTTTCCGTGTTCTCAGAAAAGGAGAAAAAGACAGGATTTATCATGTGATTAAAATTCAGTTCTCTTTTTCACACAAACTGCTTTGCCATGCGGATACAGGTAATCAGTGTAATCTTTTGCGATGTCATCAAAAAATAGATAAAGGGATGGATTTAAAAAATCGGTGAGATGAAAAAAGGAAGATAATTATTATTTATAATAGTATGTTGTCAGGGGCAAAAGGCAGGTAAGTGAAGTCTGTCTCGTTAATGTATACAAACGCTTTGGGAACGCTCTCGCTCTTCCTCACTGGAAGCGGTAGTAAGGGCGCTAAAAACAAACCAGCGCCCAAGTACCTGACACACAGCATCTCCTTCGGAGCTGCGCAAAGGCTCTGCAGCTAAAGGCTCTGCAGCTGTTTGTACACATTGACGAGACTCTGATCCATCATGTATTTTTGTCCTTTACATCATAGTATTGGAGATGACCCCAAAAGAAAAGGAACTGAAAGAAAAAGGAATGCAAGAAAAGGGACTGCAAGAAAAATGCTTGAAAGGAATGAGAAGATGAATAATATGGATTATAATCTGGAACGGTTTAAAAGCGCTCAGCAATACGACTATGGCATTGCTCTTCGTGAGATCCGCAATGGCAGAAAGACAAGCCACTGGATGTGGTATATCTTTCCGCAGGCAAAAGGACTGGGACACAGCAGAATGGCGGAATACTACGGGATCAGCAGTATAGAAGAGGCCAGGGCTTATCTGGCTGACCGGGAGCTTGGACCCCGGCTTCTTGAAATCAGCGAGGCTTTGATGAAGCTGGAAGAGAAAGATGCTGTTAAGATCTTCGGTTTCCCGGATGTTTTGAAGCTTTGTTCCTGCATGACATTATTTGCAGCGGTGACCGGGGAAAACTCTGTCTTCCAGAGAGTCCTGGATGCCTATTATCATGGCAGAAAGGATGATCGTACACTTGAAATATTGAGCATGTGGGCCGCCGGACGATCATGAAAAGAATACCTTTTGCCCAAATCCCGACAAATCTCAGCTTATGAAAGCGTTTATCTGATATACTTGTGGCTATAGGCGAGTACCCGCAAACATATATGATTGAACCATGCGGTGCACTGCCTCTTATATAGATGTAGTATTATACTGCTTCGCTTTGTAGAAGAGGAAAGCACATTGCAGAAGGCTGAAAGATAGGACAGGAGACAAAAGCTATGATTTATACTGAACTGACAGAGAAGGCGATGAAGATTTGTTTCCAGGCACACAAAGAACAAAAAGATAAAGGGGGGATACCCTACGTTTTCCATCCCTTCCATGTTGCCGAACAGATGGACACAGAAACAGAGACCTGCGTTGCCCTTCTTCATGATGTGATCGAGGATACAGGCTGGACACTGAATCAAATAGCGGCGGAAGGCTTTCCGTCTGATGTGTTGAATGCGCTTGAACTGATGACACACTATTCCGGGGTCCAATATCTGGATTATGTTCAGGAGCTCAGTGTCAATCCAATAGCCAAAAAGGTCAAAATGGCAGATCTGAGGCATAACAGCACACGGGAACGACTGAAAAACTTTACGGAGAAGGATGTAAAAAGACTGAAAAAGTATTTGAATGCCCAGGCTATCCTGACAGGCGGGACAGCGGATTTGGAGACCATGGCCCTGCGGGTCAGCAGGCCGCTGACGGATATGGACGGAAAACAGGCAGTCCTTGAGATTATTTATGAGCCGGATGGAAGAGTCAGGAGCTTTATTCTGAAAATCAATGCGGGCGAGGAGAAAGAAGAGAAAGCAGCGAAAGAAGATAGTGAAGGATCCATTCAGACGACTGAGGAGGTGAGTTTTCAGGACAGGATCAGTCTGGTAAAGGGACTGGAAAAAAGAAATATTTCCGCCGCCCAGATCCGCGAACTGTTCGCGTAAGAGCTGCTTTACATTACACGGGACACGGGCGTGCAATAATAAAGAAAAGCCGATGAATATTCCGGGATGTCCGGAGAATTCATCGGCTTTATGCGTGCATAATTGGTCTTGCGGATATTTGCGATTGACTGCTCTATGAGCAATGGTAATGTTTTGCTTCGCAGTCCATCAGAGCAAGCCAAAGCAGCTAAGACGGCTGCAGCTGAATTACTTCAACAAACCAAAACCGCTAAGGCGGCTGCAGCTGAATTACTTCAACAAACCAAAACCGCTAAGACGGCTGCAGCTGAATTACTTCAGGAAGCCGTTGATGATCTGCTCCTCCGCTTCGGCCTCTGTAAGACCCAGAGTCATCAGCTTGATGATCTGCTCGCCTGCAATCTTGCCGATGGCAGCCTCATGAACCAGGGCTGCCTCGGTGCTGTTGGCCTCCAGTGAAGGCACTGCCAGGATGCGGCCATTGTCCATGATGATGGAATCACACTCTGTGTGGCCGCTGCAGGCGGCATTTCCCAGGATACACATGTCAAGCTTCTGGTAGGAATTGTCGCGGGCGACAGAGCGGGAGACAACGTCAGCGCTGGACCCGTCACCATTAAGTTCTACATTGTAGATGCTGTAGGCATCCTGGGTTCCGTGAGTCATCAGACGTTCCTGAACGACCAGGCGGGCACCAGCCTTGAGCTCGGCTTTGGTATCTCTCTTGGTGGAATCAACGCCCTTGATCTGGACCATCTCCATCTCCATGGTGCTGTCTTCATCCATATAGACTTCCGTGCCGGGATTGAGCAGGCGCTTGCCGGTCCCGTCACCGGAGCCGTAGTGCTTCTCGACATATTTGACCTTGGAGCCTTTGCCGACAAAGAAGCGGTGGATACCGTCATGCTCGGAATCCTGTGCGCCGCAGTTGTCGATGCCGCAGCCGGCGACAATGACAACATCACAGTCCTCACCGATGTAAAAGTCGTTATACACGATTTCCTTGAGGCCGCTCTGGCTCATGACGACAGGGATATGGACGCTCTCGTTCTTGGTCCCGGGCTTGATCTTGATATCGATGCCCGAGCAGTTTTCTTTAGAAATGATATCTATGTTCGCAGTGGTATTTCTCATGGCAGACTCGCCGTTGGCACGGATGTTGAAGGCTCCGCTGGGGACACTGTGAAGATCCGCAATCTCTTTGAGAAGCCTTTTCTGGATTTCATCTATCTCTTTAATCTGAAGCATTTTGTGTTCTCCATTATTTTGTATTCATTAAGCTGCATGCCCGGGATTCTACCGGTCATTTTTTGGAACTGAGGACCTTGCAGGCCTCCACTGCGGAAGTGGTTCCGATCAGCGCGGGGAGGATTTCATCTCTGGGACCGCTGGCGTGGATCCTTCCGTCCCTGAGAACGACGATCTCATCGGCTATCTCGAGGATGCGCTCCTGGTGAGAGATGATCATGATGGAACTGTCATGGATCTGGGACCTCATTTTCTCAAAGACCTCAATCAGGTTCTGGAAGCTCCAGAGGTCGATTCCGGCTTCAGGCTCGTCGAAGACAGACAGCCTGGTGGCGCGGGCAAGAACAGTGGCGATCTCAATGCGCTTCAGTTCTCCGCCGGAGAGGCTGCTGTTGACCTCGCGGTTGATGTAATCTTTGGCGCACAGACCAACTTCTGCCAGATACTGGCAGGCTGCGGCCGGAGTGGTCTTTTTGCCGGAGGCCAGCCTGATCAGGTCGAAGACCTGGATTCCTTTGAAGCGAACCGGCTGCTGGAAAGCAAAACTGATACCGGCTTTGGCGCGCTCGGTGATGCTTTTGTCAGTGATGTCCTCGCCGTCAAAGAGGATTCGGCCGGAAGTGGGCTTTTCAATTCCGGCGATAATTTTGGCCAGGGTGGACTTTCCGCCTCCGTTGGGGCCGGTGATCACGACAAACTTGTTGTCCTCTATCTTGAGGTTAATATCGTTTAGAATTTCTTTGTTGACAGAGCCGGTGCTGCTTTCCTCAGTGACACCGAAAGAAATATTTTGAAGTTCCAGCATGTTTATTCTCCTGAATGTTGGGCTCCCCGGAGGGAACAGGTGCTTGGTGGTCTATTTATTCTTTATCGCGCAGAACCCGGAACCTCATGGCAGCCGCGGGACAGGCGCGAAAAAAGAGCTTGTTTCATCGCGCAGCATACGGATTCTTATTACAGCCGCATGATACGTGCCTATAAAATGGAAACCTGCTTTATCTAAGTGGAACCTGTTTATCAAAGTGACACGGATGATCAGGTACGGTCACAGGGTGACTTGATGCAGTCGCTTCTGCCGCCGGAGCAAAGTTCCCAGCGCCCTCCGGAAATATGCAGCTCTTTTCCCAGGACCAGGGACGCGGCGACTTTTTTCCGGGCAGATTCACAGATTTCGGTCACGGTTGTTCTGGAAATATTCATCTGCTTGGCGCATTCGCTGTGCGTGATACCTTCAAAATCCACAAGCCTCAGGACTTCGAATTCATCGACTGTCAGGATGATCACGTCAGCCCCGCCCGCCTCATCGGGAGAAGGGCTGTGGGAGGGCACAAAAGTATTGAAGGCCGGCATATGGCAGATGCGCCGGCTTTTCTGTGGTCTGGCCAATGGGCACCTCCTTATACTCACTCTTTGCTTTGATTCTACATCGCGCAATAGCCGTGACTTAAAACAGTCGTGGGGCATGGGCGCAGAAAAAGATATCGCTTGCTCATGCAGTACCCGGGACTTTACAAAGAACCGTGGGTCCACACGCAAAAAGAGATCAGATTTCCTTGAACTGCCTGCGGTAACAGAGAAAATGTTTCCGACATAAGTCGATTATAGAGGGCGGAGAGCGGGTTTGTCTACTCTAATTTAATGCGGGATTGTATCTGTATATATACAGTGTTTAATAGTGAATTGCAGCGGAGCTGCAGAAGCGGAATTGCAGCAGCGGAGTTGCAGAAGCGGGATTATATGTGCAGCATTGCGGGAGCGCCAGAGCGCGGAGCAATGCGTTGTTTATTCATACATGTTTGCGGGCACCCGCCCATGGCCACAAGTATGTAAGAAGCAGCGAGGAAAGCGGCCGCAAATGCCGAGCTCGCTCAGGCATTTGCGGACATTTTCCGAGCGCCAAACATGAGGAAGAAGCCACACAAGGACACCAATGTGTCCGCAGTGGGGCGGGATTCCGAATGTTTGGAGCGGGCTGAGAGCGTCGAAGACGCGACAGCACGCGTAGCTTCTTACATGTGAGTCTGTGAGCCATGCTCATAACCACAAGTATGCAAAGAACTAAAAACTCCGCCGCGGAGGTAATAACCGCGCGGCGGAGGCTTAGGAGCAAAGGAAATTTATATTGATGATTTTTTATTTCCGTGATTATTTACTCAATGATCAATTGAACGACCTTATTTGATGATCGATGAATCGAGCAGGAGATCGCAGTCCACGATGCCTTTCACACCGGAGACAGTGCCCACGGCGGAAAACTGCCACAGATCAAACTGCTTGGGAGGAGAGATCATATCCGCCCGGAGCCAGATCTTTCTGTCGAAGATATTGTTTCCCCAGTAGGCGTACCAGGTAGAATACTTTTTCAGTTTGGATGCGTCATAGTAGCACTTCAAATAAGACAGATTGAAATAATAACCCGCACGTCGTCCCGCTCTGGTGATCGTGTCGCAGAAGACCTGAGTCATAGCGGTGATGCTGGAGCGGTTGGGCCTTGCGCCATGTTCTCTGGCATATCGCATGGAATCGTCTTCCCAGTCGTAATAGACCGGCAGGTTGAGATTGTACTTTTTGATCACGCGGAGGCAGTAGTTGGCTTCTTTGATCGCCTGCTGCTTTGTGAAGGCATAACTGAACCAATATACGCCCACACGAAGACCTGCAGCTTTGGCCTTTTTGATGTTGGAGTAGAAGTATTTGTCTACATCGCAGTCTCCGAAGCCGGCGCGGATGATGACTGCCTTGACACCTGAATCCTTGACCTTCTTGAAATCGATATTTCCATTGAACTCGGAGACATCGATCATGTGCGTGTATTTTTTGGAGTTATTGTATGCGTCGCCCAGCAGTTCACCGGTGATTTCATCAAAGCGATATCTGTTTTTCCCAATCCGCCAGGGGCCTGTCAGAACCTGGCCGTAGGTGTTCTGAGCTTTGTTGCAGCTGGAATAATACTTCTTCCCGGAGACCTTGAACCAGCCTATGACCATATGGCCGTTAGAGTTAAAATAGTACAGCTTTCTGTCTATCTTCTGAAAGCCCTTTTTGAGGGCGCCCGCATGCGGCTTGGAAGCAGGATCGAGATAATAGTAGTATTTTCCGATTTTGCACAGTCCTGTCAGGATTTCTCCCTTTCCCTTGTATCCCTTCCGAACGCTGGCGTAATAGACCTTGCCGTCGACCTTGAAGAATCCGGTCTTCAGATATCCCTTGGAATCAAAATAGTAGGTCTTCTTTTTGTATTTGACGAAGCCCTTCCTGTACTTTCCGTTAGGAGCCTGAATACGATATCCACCGTCGAACTTGACCCATTTGAGATCATCTCCGGATGCCGCACTGACTTCTGCCTTTTTTTGATCGACAAAAGCGGAGCCGTCCTCTCCGGAAGAGGCGGTCAGAGATCGAGCCGGCCCGTTTTCCCTTGTCCGCACGGATGCGGATGCGGAAACACCTGTCATGCATATAATGAGGGTGATGAGAAGGACAACACTGATTAATTTGCGAGAAAGTTTTTTCATGATATCTCCTGGTTTTGCTTCAAGGGTGAACCGGATTCCGAAAGAACAAAGAACTGTCAGGAGTAAAACTCAAAACTGCAGGCACATGTGTGATCGGAACAAACAGCTGTCTTTCGTTTAATATTTCCCTTATGGAACTGCTGCGGTTTTCCGTCCCGGGTCATAATTCATATGAACGTAATTCACATGAAAAAAGAAGCCCGGCAAAAAGACCGGGCTTCCTTTTTATTTACACTTTGAATACGGCTTTGTAAAAGGCCGGTGTGAATAAAATGCGCGGTCAATAAGAATCTTTGCGGACGCGGGCAGAACCCGGGTCCCAAGGAAGCGCTATTGCCCCTTCTATTCACTATACTATGAACATGCTCCCCTTGTAAACAGAAAGAATTCACAGAATAAACATATATTTATTCGTATGATCCCGGAAACGTTACATTTGGGGACATGATCCGGCGTTTACAAACATGTATGAATAAACTTCGCGCTGCTCCGCTCTTGCGGGCTCCCACATCGCTGTTTATTACAGAGTATCGCTGTGTTTGATGTAGCCGGGTGCATCTGCCTCTGCCAGAATCTTGTTCTCGTGTACGATCTTGGCATATTTGTCGACAACCTGGTTCTGCAGTACGACGTTCTCGCCGATCTCTGCATAAGCCATGACGATGCAGCCCTTGAGGGAGGAGCCTTTTCCGATTGTGACGCCGCGGCCGATGACGGAATCTTCGATGGATCCCTTGATCTCGCAGCCGTTGGAGACGAGAGAGTTCTTGACATCTGCTTCATCATAGAACTGGGTCGGGCAGGAATCGGAGGTCCTGGTGTAGATCGGCCAGTCTGTGCCGAACAGAGTAGCGGACTCGTCGACATCGATCAGGTCAAGGTTTGCCTTGTGATAGGTTTTCAGGCTCGTGATAGGAGCGAAGAAGCCATGGTGCTCAACAGCGCGGACATTGAGCTCGCCGCACTTTGCGTTGACGATGTTGGCCAGTGTGTAGACAGAGGATGTCTCACGTGCGGCAAACATCAGGTCGAGCAGGAGATCTTTCTTCATAACGAAGGACTCCATGAAGATGTCCTTGGTATCCTCGTCGCCAAGGTTTCTGGAGATTCCGGTGACCTTCTCGCCGTCAAGCGTGAGGGCGTTGCAGGTGGAATAGCCTTCCTTCGCGTCAAATACTTTGTGATACAGAAGAGTGATGTCCGCACCGGATTTCGCATGATCCTGGAGGAGCTCATCATAGTTCTGTGCAAAGACCATGCAGCTGGGAGCGATCACAACATACTCGCGGCTCTGACGGCGGATATAATCAATGTTCGAGAAGAAAGCATTGATGTTGGTGTTGTAGATCGGATTGACCAGGTCCTCATTGGGGACGATGATCTGGATCCTGCCGCGCTTGGAGTTGATGTTGTAATGACGGCCGGTGCCGATGTGAGCGACCAGCGAACGGGGTTTGGAGCTGATATAAACCTGAATGTTATTGATTCCGCTGTTGCTGAAGTTGGAGATCGGGAAATCGATCACACGGAATCTGCCGAGGAAGGAGAAAGCGCCGATCGGGCGGTAATCCTGCATGCCCTCTACCTTATGCTCAGGTGAAGATGTTACGATACCAAATGCTTTTGCCATTTTATTGTCCCCCCTTACACATCCTGCGCCTGCAGCAGGATTTCTTTGCTGTCGGCGCTGCCGATGACAGCACCTGCGGCAATCTTCACATTGTCAGCGACCAGAGCCCTTGTGACGACTGCACCGTCTCCGACGACAGCGCCGGGCATCAGGACAGAATCAATGATCTGAGCGCCATTTCCGACAGTTACGCCTGTGAAGATGACCGAATTCTTGATCTTGCCGTCAACTCTGCAGCCCTGTGTGATATAGGCGCGGTCGATGTCGGCGTTCGGTCCGATATAGGCAGGCAGACCCAGAAGGCCGGTTCCGTCTTCTGTGTAGATCTTCCAGGTGGGATCATCGAGGTTCAGTTCGCAATTCTCATCGAGAAGGTCCATATTTGCCTCCCAGAGAGAATCGATGGTTCCGACGTCTTTCCAATATCCCTCAAACTTGAAGGCAACGAGCTTGTCGCCGCTGTTCAGCAGAGTGGGGATGATGTTCTTTCCGAAGTCATGATCGGAATCAGGATCATTCATATCCTTCACCAGCAGCTCGCGGAGTCTGGGCCAGGAGAAAATGTAGATACCCATCGACGCAAGTGTGCTGCGGGGATTCGCGGGCTTCTCTTCGAAATCGATGATGTTGTCGTTTTCATCCGTGATCATGATACCGAAACGGCTGGCCTCTTCCATGGGAACAGGCATAACTGCGATTGTGGCTGCCGCGTCTTTTTCCTTGTGGCAGTCAAGCATCTTGTCGTAATTCATCTTGTAAATGTGATCGCCGGAGAGGACAAGCAGATATTCGGGATTATAGCTGTCGATGAAGTCTATATTCTGCGTGATGGCATCTGCTGTTCCACGGAACACTTCAAGGCCGGAATCAGCTTTCTCGCGGGGAGTGAGAACGAAGACACCGCTGTCCTTTGTGTCAAGGCCCCACAGGCCGCCCTTTGCGACATAGCTGTTGAGCAGAACGGATTCGTACTGGGTCAGAACCCCCACTACATCAATTCCGCTGTTGGCACAGTTGCTGAGGGGGAAATCGACGATGCGGTATTTTCCACCGTATGACACTGCAGGCTTTGCCACCTTGTTGGTGAGATCATGCAGACGACTTCCCCGACCGCCGGCCAGGATCATTGCTAACATTTCAGTTTGTTTCATGATGAGCCCTCTCTTTCCTGAAATTGAAGGAACTGTTCAAACTTCCCTTTAAAAATGACGGATAGGTGCCGGTCTGCTGCTGATGACATCCATTTGAATCCCATCCGCAGAACTGAAGAGGGTCTAGAGAACAATTCCTAAGCTACGCAAAGAATCTTCCGCTGCTGCCAGACCTGAACAGTGTCGGCTCCCCGGATTATTCAACCGGCATAGAATCCTTTGAAAGACCGGAAGGTGCTTTCATGATGATTCTGCCGCCCGGCCGGCTGTGATGCCCGGCTCCTGTCAGGGCGCCCGGAGAAAGCGGCTCTGCCTTTGGTCCTGCAGACGGAGGTTCCATGTGCGTCAGGTGCTGACGCACATACAAATGTCTGACTGGAGTGATCCGCAATCAGACTGCAACTTATTCATATTGTACAGGATTGAGGCGTTAAAGTAAATAATCTCTGTAATTTTGCATAAGAAAAATCCTTCTGACGCTACTGTCCACGCCCTATCGAAGGCGTGGACATGTAACGACGCGTTTGGCGATTCCAATGCGCTTACGCGCCGCCAAACGCCGTACAATTCGGGTTTTCGCGGAAAAGCCGCGAAAAACACCTCGAATGTCCGCCTGACTTTGTATTAGATAACAGCAGGCTGTAACGTTATTTCTAAAACACACCCGGTTGAGGGCGTGCATGAAAATGGCGAAAACCCCATTGTGAATCACACGATGGGATTTTCGCCGTAAAAGTCCTGGGGTTCCCGCTGAAACCGCGCGGAAAGGCCGGACACTGTTTACTGAATACTGCTGACCATTGCCGCCAGTCTCTCGGCATTGAGTCCGAAATCTTCATCTCCGCCGAGGCCTTCGGCAACGATACTGAAATACATATCGTCCACTGTCCAGATGCTCTTCGATGCATCACCTTCCCTGTTGCCAAAGCAGGTCACTTCAATTCCGTTGACATCCTCAGTCCAGGTGTTGGCATATTCTGTGTAATCTCCGGATATGTCGCCTTCTTCGGCATAGGTACTGTTACCCTTGCGGACTGTCAGGGCGCTGGCAGGGTATTCCAGACGGGCTTCTGCAATGCCGTCCATGCAGCGGTATGTCCTTTCAAAATTTTCTCCCAGATCAATGCCGGGATCCTCTGCAATCACAAAGCTGTCGATGCCGGCTCCCTTCGCTGCTTCTTCGGCGCTTTCCACATCGCTCCAGGGATTGGCGAGGCCTGTGATCTCTTCAGCAGCAGCGCTTGCAGCCGTCGCAGCGATTTCTGTTTCAGCAGCGCTTGCAGCCGTCGCAGCGATTTCTGTTTCAGCAGCGCTTGCAGCCGTCGCAGCGACTTCCGTTTCAGCGGCGCTTGCAGCCGCGACAGCGCTTTCTTCTTCAGCAGCACTTGCCGCCATTGCAGTGCCCTCAGTTTCAGCAGCATTCTCCTCCACCGCGGCGGCGGGCTCTTCTTTCTGCCCGGCAGAGCTGCCGGAACTGCATCCTGCAAGCATTGCCGTAAGCATAACCACAGCAAGGAACATAGGTAAAAAGACTCTCTTTTTCATTTTTTTCCTCCTTAATTTTTAATTTTATGATGTAAAGGTCAAAAGCCAGGAAAAGGCTCTGAGTCTCGTCAATATGCACATACAACCGCAGGACCATTGCGCAGCTCCGAAGGAGATGTTGCGGCGAGGATTGAGCGAGAGCGTGTCCAAGGTGTTTGTGCATATTGACGAGACGGATTATCTTTAACCACCTTTTGACCCCGACATCATTTTATTACAGACATATTTTAACATTATTCGAGACTCGCTCGCGAGTCTTGCGCGATGAAGAATAAATACTCACCATTTAATTGTTGAAGGTGGAACCCGCTGCCTTCAGACGGCGGGGGGGGAAAAAACTTTCTACAGTGTTTTATATTACGGAAGGACATGTCTGGAGAGATGTTTGGGGAAGGGACCCTCCACCTTATAGGGAATCTCCAGCTCGTCCAGTATTTCCTTCAGGGCGCCTATATATTTTGTTTCCCGGAACAGCCGCATGACAGTAAGGGAAATTTTATCCCCGATAGAGGAGACCTCAAAAACCATGTGCCCATCGACAATGTAGTTAAAGTTCTCAATATAATCCGCAACTTCTCCCCAGTCCATCTGGCCGGTGTAATTACACACGAAGGTTCCGTGTCTGGCGTCCTTGCCGGTGGAGGGATTGTGCTTTTTGATAAAGGCTCTTTTCTCTTTCAGACCTTTGATCTGATCCAGTTCATCATAGAGCCCGAAGAGCTTCCTCAGCTGGCCGGCCGCAACGCTGGGATCTGTCTGGAGGATCATCAGTCCCCTGGTCATGGTTCCCAGCTTTTCCATATCCCATTTCAGCATGTCTCTGTCGTAATCGAAGAATGCGTGGCTGAGATAATCGCAGTGTGAATTCGGTATGCCAAGGTCTTTCACAGGATTGTGGGCGGTCTCGCCTCCAATCACACGGATTTTTTCCGGCAGAACCCTGTCCAGAGCTTTTGCAATGACTACAATGAAAAAGGAGACGACACTGTAGTCATTTACTTTGATAAAGTTAATGAGTGATTTCTGGTCAAAGGTAAAGACCAGATAGTTGGGATCTCTTTTAAAAGGGTTGTAAAGTCCTGTCAGGTAATCTTTGATCAGGACGGCAGGTTTCATGCCCGCATAGTAGTAAATGGGCTTTTCGTCCGGCAGAGCTTCCAAAGAGCATTCGGCGGTTTCATCAGGCAGGAGAGGACTTCCGGGCTTGCGGATTCCGGGAGCGTCCGGCAGAACGTGGTGTTTGTCGACAACATACTGGTAAACAGCAGTCATGATCCAGGGCTGGAATCCTTTTCCCCCGCAAAGTGAGTGACTCATATGAAAAAAGATATCATTGCCTTCGCATTCCACAAAAAGCAGGTGGCCGTTGACTCTTCTGCTGCCTGCTTTCGGGCATTTTTTTAAGACGGGCAGGACGACGACCTCCTTATGGTTGGGCCGCAGGACGTAGGCGCCGTCTTTGTCTACTGTGACATGGACCGCATAATAGGGGTACCTCTTGATCGCAGTGTTGACCGAGCGGCGAAGGATATCTATGTCGACGGGCTCCTTCATGGTTACGCGGGCGCGCATGACTGTGGAAAATTTTTTATCATCCTGATAAAGGCGGTAAGTGTTGATACTATATTTCATTGATTCTGCCTCTTTTCGTATTTTTGTCTACAGATAAGTCCCGGCAGGTAAACCGGACTTCTTCTGCTTCCTGATTCATTCAGGACACAGGAAACATGATACCACATCAGTCATAATAAAGGAACTTACAGGCGTATAGAAACCTTTGGGATATCGTTTGGACGTTACTCGTCACACCCTGACCAGGTTGTGACGAGTAACGTTGCGTTCGGCGATTCCAATTTCGCTTCGCGAAACGCCGAACGCCCTAAAACTCCGGTTTTTGAGCGCCCCGGCGCTCAAAAACACCTCGAATCTGATGGCGGAGCGACTTGTAACGTTTGGACATATACACGCCCTTCGAGGGGGCGCGTACAGTAACAGTGCGCAATACCCGCAGGCGAGTCTTGAATTTCCAACTGTTTTTCGGAGAGAATTAATGATATGATGTAAAGGTCAAAAGCCAGGAAAAGGCTCTGAGTCTCGTCAATATGCACATACAACCGCAGGACCATTGCGCAGCTCCGAAGGAGATGTTGCGGCCCTTAGTACCGCTGCCAGCGAGGATTGAGCGAGAGCGTGTCCAAGGTGTTTGTGCATATTGACGAGACGGATTATCTTTAGCCACCTTTTGACCCCGACATCATGATATTATATATTAATGATATTATATTAAGAAGCAGTTGGATTGCTGACAGATCCCATGCGGTCTGCGGCTGCCGGCTTTGACAGATTACTGATTACTACACCACCGGTTTCGATATGTTTTTGAGCGCCTGAGCGCCCGGCATGCGGGGGTGGACATTGACGGAACCGGTCCGTGCACTGCCCTGCTCTTCAAGAAGTTCTGCGGCATATTATGGCGCTTGTATAAATGGCGTCTTTTGACATTTAATGGCGTTTGACGAGAAGGGAAGGGGAAAGGAAAAAGGATATGTTATATTGTATTTATTGTGGAACTCCGTTGGAGGATGGAGACCTGTTTTGCACCGGCTGCGGCCAGCCTGTGGCAAATACAGAGAACATACACATGATGCCCGGCCGCGAACCTGTCAGACAGGGGAGCCTTGATCCCACAAATCCTGACATCCGCCCGGAGAGATCTGCCGGGGCAGGAGGGCTTTACTACGGAGAAAATGGAGGCTCAGGCGGAATGGGCGACGGGGATGACCCGGGTCCGGGAAAGAACAGGATCGCCATTATTATAGCAGGAGTTGCATTTGCGGTGATCATTTGTGCTTTTTTCCTTCTTCTGACGGGCGGGTTTTTTAAGAAAGATAAAGACACAAAAGAAGAGGAAACAGTGGCTTATCAGGAACCGGGATCTGATGAAGAGGAGAGTGTTTCCGGACCTGACGGATCCGGGCAGGAAGCTGAGGACGGGGAAATCCCGGATGACGGGGAGGCCTCCGGACAGCCGGAGGAGGAAGCGCCGGCTGCTGAACCTGTTGAGCAGGAAGCGGCTCCCGCGTCTGAAGAACCGGTCGATGAAGAAAAAGACGGAACAGGGGCAGCTCCTGCCGGGAGCCAGTCCGGCACGCCGGCTGAGCAGTCTGATCTGTCACAGGCGGCAGAAACTCCGCTGGATCAGCAGAAGAGTGATACAGCGGCTCAGGAGAATGCCGCTGCAAAAAAACAGGCGGCAGAAGAGCAGAATAAAAAGAATCCTTCCGGCCGGGAGAATATGAGCGGCGTCGATTCCACGGAAAAGCTGAAAGAGGAGCCTGTTGCGGCCTCGGGCGACAGCAGCTATATACTGGCTGACAGCGACAAAAGGACTTACAGCAGGGAAGAACTGAGCAGACTGGATGACTATACTCTCCAAATGGCCATTAACGAGCTGTACGCCAGGCATGGAAGAAAGTTCAAGACACCGGAGATTCAGGAGTATTTTGACGGGAAATCCTGGTATGACGGGACGATCAGCCCTGAAGAGTTTGACGGCAATGAAGCCGCCTATTTCAATAATTATGAGATGAAAAACCGCGAGCTGATGGCAAAGATCCGTGACGAGAGAGCCGCTGTCGGGAGCCAGCGTTAGAAACAAGTTGGATGGAAGAGAAGAATACAGACAGAATAGGAGTTGGATGGAAGAGAAGAATACAGACAGGACAGAGAATGAGAAGCTTATGACCGGAACAGGGACACCCGCCGGGGAGGATTCCACTTCGGATCGCGATGCGTCCGCCCGAAAGACCGGATCCTCCGGCAGGAAGTGGAAAATCGTCCTTGTCCTGTTGGCTATAATCCTTGCGGGATGCGCTTACGGCTGGTATTACTGGAACCTCCCGGAACAGCAGCTAAAACGTATCCTTCAGGAGTCGGAAGAGTTCCTGGCGAAGGGCGATTATGAAAATGCTGCCTCAGGTTTCACCAGAGCCATGGAGATCGACCCGGACAATACCGGGGCTGTGGAGGGCTGGCTGAAGGCCAGGATGGCAATCGCGGAGGAGGCTGCCCAGGCAGGAGGAGATATAGCCGGGCGCGCCCGTGTCTGCGGCCTTTTTGAGGAGATCATATCTTTTTGTGATGAAAAAACAGATCATGCGGGATCTGAGGCGGATGTTTCCGCCCCGAATGCAGGAGGAACTTCGGAGGCCGCTGCAGCAGGAGAAGCGGCCACGCAGGAGGCCATGGCATCCGCAGCTGACGAAAACCCTGAGAAGACTGAGGCCTCTGATCCTGCGGGGGACGGCGGACCTCTCGCCGCCATCGTCGGACCTGTGCGCGAAGAGGCTGCGGACCGGCTGGCCCGGCTGCGCAGGGAAATTGCGGAGGATTATGATTCGGTACAATGCGAGACTGTCAGGGAGGACCGGTCCGGAAAGGTGGTCCTTACAGACGGAACAGAAGTGCCTTATACCTGGTATTATGATCTGGTGCAGATCCGGGATGATAATTATCCTCTGGCGGATGAAATCAATGCCGTTCTGGAGGCGCAGAAAGATGCTTTCTTTTCCGGAGAACAGACGAACCCCTCGGCAGGTATAGGAGGTGTGATTACCCGGGCTGAGGGAGATTATCAGGACTATGTCGGCGAAGCCGGTATTTATTCCGGAAAAGGCATACTCAGCATCCGTATGGCTGAAATCAGGTCGGCAGGACTGGCAAGGGCAGGTTTTTTCCGCGGGAAGACATTCCGACTCTCGGACGGAAAGGAACTGACTCTGGCAGATGTGACTGACAGGACGGACTCAGGCTTAAAACACCTGGTAAAAAAGAAGATCCGGGAGTGGTTTGAAAATGAAGGCTATTCCTCTGTTTCCATGTCGGATGTAGAGGACTACATAGATCAGACGGCTCCGGAGGAGCTGAAATTCTGTATCAGGGAAGACGGGATCGTCTATCTGGCAGTCGACCAGGAGATGCCCTTCTTTACCGGTGCGGGGGAAATCCTCGAGATTCCGCTTAATTAAAAGGTATCGAAAAAGATATTGAAAAAGATATCGAAGCGGGAAATGTTCCAATCTGGTATGATGTGAAGATCAAAAGCCGGGAATAGCCGGGGCTGCTTTCCCTGCTTTTTGCCCCGACATCCCGTACACTTTTTGCCCCCGACATCCCGTTTCTTTTTTGCCCCCGACATCCCGTTTATCATCTCGTTTATAAAGAAGGAAGAAAAATCAGTACAGCCGGGAACCAGAGATTCTGGTGTCCCGGCTGTATTATTTTTGTTAAGGGAGCCTCATATGGAAGCTTCAGAAGGAAGCTTCTGGTTAGACAATACATTGCAGCTATTCAGGCAACGTATTGCCGCCCCTCAGGCAATGTATTGCCGTCGGTCATGCGCTTCATTTCCACTATTCAGGCAATGTATTGCCGTCCTTCAGGCATTGTATTCATCCAGGATATTCTGCAGGGTGTCCATGGAAGCTTCCGTGCTCATACAGATGCTGTCCGGTATATTACGGAAAAAGTCATTTAAGAGAGACAGGAGTCCGGGATCACGGATCAGGATGACTTTGCCCGCTCCGGAAATATTCTGCAGATGAATGCTAATAAGTCTGTCATCGACCCAGATTCTGTTTCTGGAGGAAGTATTGCCGAACGATTCCTTTATGATACGCAGGGAGGCTCCGTGCTCCCGGATCATTTCCATAAAGTCACATAGCAGGAGGACCCGGTCCTCTGGTTCGATCGGATCATACCATTCTATAGGGCAATCAGGGAGAATTCCGGTCTCCATAAAATCCCGGATGCCTTTTTCAGAGATTATCAGGGTGGCATTGGCCGTGTCCAGGAACTGCATATCTTTTTTTGAGAGCTCAAGCAGGGAACTTTTGATGAAGCTCCGATTGGAAAGTTCCATTTTTAAATATTTTTCCAGGGTTCGCCCGTTGAGGAAGAAGTCCAGGCCGAAATGCATATGGAAGGAGACAAAATTGTTGCCGTTCCTTCTCTGGCTGTTGCAATACAGCAGATCCCTGTGGTCCCTGATCTCCACGGTGAGAGGGATGCAGCCGCTCTTGATTTCATTGAAGGTCTTTTTAAAAAAAGTGACTGTTTCCGGCTGTTTATGAAGGAGACCAAACTGCAGATCCTCGGAAAACTGCAGGGCATATTCATCCGTGATCACCGCGCAGGGGAGAAAGAGAAAAGCCCGGTTTCCCGTCAGCAGGTTTGCGTAATAGTAGTAGAGGTTATAATCAGATACGCTTTTGAGGACGGGCAGCATAGTGCTCATGACATTGATATTGCGTACATCGCTGTCCGGGAGAACCTTGTTTTCGTCCAGGGCAAAAACATGCTCGATCTGTATCTTTTTACCGATTTGTCCGTCCGCGTCCCCGCAGACAGTCCGGATGATATCCATGGTCCTTCTGTCGGGAGGCATACGGATATAAATGTGCGAGTCGGGCTGTTTCTTTACTTTATGAAAGAGATAGGAGAATGTACTCAGAACATTGCTCTCTCCATTCAGTACACGGGATGCCTGATCGGGGGCGGATAATGATTCGTCGAGGGGTTTTAAAAAGATTGAGGGGGACAGGGGCGGATTGTATTCAAAGCACCTCTGAAGGAAGGCCGCAACTGTCTTTCTGCGAAAGTAGTGTTCAGCTCCGGTCTGGATGATCCTGTATTTTTCCATGAGAACCCCGGTCTCTTCAGGTGTCAGCTTCATGTAGAGGGCCATAAGTTCCACCTGAGCTTCCGAAGAGGGTTTCCGTGTGCCGTGAACAATTTTGTACATGGACGAACGGTCGATTTTACAGAAAGAAGCCATCCGGGCAATATTGATTTCCTTGGCAACAATGATGGAGCTGAGCTGTCTGGAAAATATATTCATGCGTTTCCTCTCCTTTTCCTGCGTATGTCCCTGCGGATGCCTCCAGAGACGAATTGCCGGAGGCAGGACACGTGCGTATAGATGGAATTTAACAGAGTAGCACGCTACTACAATAAAGTATAGAGTGTGATGTTATTATAACAGATATTATGTGCGTATGGGAAATTTTTTTGAACACAAACAGAACACATAAATGCAGAGATAAAAGATACGTTGCCATCCATCCCCTGTCGTGTGCCCGGATACTGACGGCAGCAAAGCTGAGTGATGATAAGTACAATAAAAATAAGGAAAAAATTCATTGCCAGATAAAAAAGATTTGATAGAATGGAATTGATTTGGTAGTATATTTTTTTATGACAATGGTAAACCATATGACAATAGTAAGCTTTATGGTAATTGTAAACATTTTGACAAATAGGAAACGGGCAGATTGATTAAGTCCGCCTGAAAAAAGTGAAAAATGATGCCGATGCACTGTTTTTCACTCGGGAGGTCTGCATCGAAGCGCCGCAGATCTTTCGGACAGCAGGGAAGAGTCCGCATAAGTCACACCCGCACTATAGGCTCCGCCTGTTTGGAGAAGCTTTCCCGCGTGTCTTTGCACAGAGCGCTTAGTCATGGAGGTTAAAAATGGCAGATCTGGAAAAGATTCTTCGGGAGGTCAGTTATCCCGGAAGAGGTATTACAATCGGAAGAAGCGCAGACGGAAAGAAGGCTGTGATCGCTTATTTCATCATGGGCAGAAGTTCGAACAGCCGCAACAGGGTCTTTGTGACAGAGGGGAACGGCATCCGCACAGAGGCTTTTGATCCTTCCCAAATGGAGGATCCCAGCCTGATCATTTACGCACCGGTCCGTGTACTCGGAAATAAGACGATCGTCACAAACGGCGACCAGACAGACACGATCTATGACGGCCTTGACAGGCAGATGACCTTTGAACAGTCTCTCCGCAGCCGTGAATTTGAGCCCGATGCTCCCAATTATACACCCAGGATCTCGGGAGTACTCCATGTGGAGGCGGGAAATTACAATTTTGCCATGTCCATTCTGAAATCGGACGACGGTGACCCGGCTTCCTGCCTGAGGCAGACATTTGCCTATGAGAAGCCCGCCGCAGGCACCGGCCGTTTCATCTCCACATACCAGGGAGACGGAAATCCGCTTCCTTCCTTTGCGGGAGAACCCGTGAAGCTTGAGTTTGACCAGGCGTTTACGGAAGATATAGATACATTTGGGGAGCGCATCTGGAAGGCTCTCAATGAGGACAACAAGGTCTCCCTGTTTGTGCGTTTCATCGATATAGAAACAGGAGAGACAGAAAGCCGCATCATCAACAAGAATGTGTGATCTTCCGGTCAAAAAGTCAGTAACAGAAAGGAATTCAAATGAGTACAGAGAACATTGCAATCACAGAACTTCCCCTGAAATATGGCTGTAACCCCAATCAGAAGCCTTCCCGTGTTTACATGGAAGACGGCAGCGCTCTGCCCGTCACAGTCCTGAACGGCCGTCCCGGCTACATCAACCTGCTGGACGCCCTGAACGGATGGCAGCTGGTCAAAGAGCTGAAGGCAGCGACCGGAAAACCCGCAGCGACTTCCTTTAAGCATGTCTCCCCCGCGGGAGCGGCGATCGGACTTCCCCTCTCCGAGGTGGAGAAGAAGATCTACTGGGTTGAGGACGCAGGTGAGCTAACACCCCTTGCAAGCGCCTATGCCCGCGCCCGCGGCGCTGACAGGATGTCCAGCTTCGGTGATTTCATCTCGCTGTCCGACAAGTGCGACGCCTGCACAGCCATGCTGATCAAGCCCGAGGTTTCCGACGGCATCATCGCACCCGGTTATGACGAGGACGCTCTGGAGATCCTGAAGAGCAAAAAGAAGGGCAATTACTGCATTCTTCAGATGGATCCGGATTATGTCCCCGCCCCCATCGAGAAGAAGCAGGTCTACGGCATTACTTTTGAGCAGGGCCGCAATGAGCTGGTCGTTGACGACGCTCTTTTCTCCAATATTGTGACCAAAAACAAAGATCTTCCCGCGGCAGCCCGGGATGATATGGCGATCGCTATGATCACCCTGAAATATACTCAGTCCAATTCCGTCTGCTACGTCAAGGGCGGTCAGGCCATCGGCATCGGAGCCGGACAGCAGTCCCGCATCCACTGCACACGCCTTGCCGGCCAGAAGGCCGACAACTGGTATCTTCGCCAGTGCCCCAAGGTTCTCAATCTTCCTTTCAAAGAGGATGTGCGGCGTGCTGACAGGGACAATGCAATCGACCTCTACATGGGCGAGGAGTACATGGATGTACTCGATGACGGAAAGTGGCAGGCGCTCTTTACCGAGAAGCCCGCTGTTCTCACTGCGGAAGAGAAGAAGGAATGGCTGGCGGGCAACACCGATGTAACACTCGGTTCCGACGCATTCTTCCCCTTCGGCGACAATATCGAGAGAGCTTATCGCAGCGGCGTGAAGTATGTGGCACAGCCCGGCGGCTCCATCCGCGACGACAACGTCATCGCTGCCTGTGACGCGCACGACATGGTCATGTGCTTTACCGGCATCCGCCTCTTCCACCATTGATCATACAGCCGTAATAGGACAGCAGTTTGTAAACAGCAGTCCGGAAAAAATGGTCCGAAAACAGCAATTCGCAAACAATAATCCGGAAAAAGCAATCCGGAAACAGCAGTTTGTAAACAGCAGTCCGGAAAAAACGATCCGAAAACAGCAATTCGGAAACAACAGTCCGGGACAGGAGATTCTGCCCCGGACTGAGATTTGAGCAGGTGATTCAAGATGCGTATAGGAACAGGATATGATGTCCACAAGCTGGTAGAGGGCAGGAAACTCATTCTGGGTGGAGTGGAGATTCCTTATGAAAAAGGTCTGCTGGGTCATTCGGACGCAGATGTCCTGGTGCACGCCATTATGGATGCGCTTCTGGGAGCTGCTGCCCTGGGAGATATCGGCCTTCACTTTCCGGACAAGGATCCTGCATATAAAGGGGCGGATTCGCTCGAGCTCGCCCGCAGGGTTTCCGGAATCCTGGCGGAGAACGGCTATCTCATTGAAAATATTGATTCGACCGTGATCGCGCAGGCTCCCAGACTGAGACCTTATATTGATGAAATGCGCGCGAATATTGCCAGAGCTCTGGATCTGGATGTAACCCAGGTCAGCGTAAAGGCGACTACAGAAGAGCATCTGGGATTCACCGGACGAGGAGAGGGAATCTCCGCGCAGGCTGTGGCCCTGATCACTTCGCCCCGGGATCTGACCGCCAGCCGGGTGGATCTCATGGAGGCCGCCGACATTGGCGGGTGTTCATCCTGTCCCATGCGGCGGGCGGGGGGAGATAGTCCTGCAGACTGCCCCGGAAACTGAAAAAAGTAGAATAAATGCTCCGCGGGGATAACCGCGCGCAGGCACCAGCCAACGAAAAACAAGAAAAAGGAACTGCGGCAGGCTGAGCAGATCATTTTGCTGCAGACACCTGGATACACAAAAGTTAAAGAGGGACTGTAAATGATCAGAATTTACAACACAATGTCGAAGCGCAAAGAGGATTTTGTTCCTCTCAAAGAGGGAAAGGTCGGGATGTATGTCTGCGGCCCCACCGTCTACAACCTGATTCATATCGGGAACGCTCGTCCTATGATCGTCTTTGACACCGTCCGCAGGTATTTCGAATACCGGGGATACGAAGTAAACTTCGTCTCCAATTTCACGGATGTCGATGACAAGATCATCAATAAGGCAAAAGAAGAGGGTGTCGACGCCAGCGTTATTTCCGAGCGCTATATAGAAGAGTGCAAAAAAGACATGGCGGCCATGAATATCCGCCCTGCCACGACACATCCGCAGGCGACCCTGGAAATCGGGGGCATGATCAAGATGATCGAAAAGCTCATCGATACCGGCTACGCCTATGTGGCAAAGGACGGCACCGTCTACTACCGCACCCGCAAGTTCAGGGATTACGGCAAGCTCTCCCACAAGGATCTTGACAATATGCAGACCGGCCTGCGCATGCTGGCGGTCACCGGCGAGGACCAGAAGGAAGATCCGCTTGACTTCGTTCTCTGGAAACCCAAAAAAGAAGGCGAGCCTTTCTGGGAATCCCCCTGGTGCCAGGGCCGTCCGGGCTGGCACATCGAGTGCTCGGTCATGAGCAAGGAGTACATCGGAGATACGATCGATATCCACGCAGGCGGCGAAGATCTGGTGTTCCCGCACCACGAGAACGAGATCGCCCAGTCCGAGGCGGCCAACTGCTGCACATTTGCCCGCTATTGGATGCACAATGCCTTCCTTAATATCGACAACCGCAAGATGTCCAAGTCCCTGGGCAACTTCTTTACCGTCAGGGACATCCTGGACCAGTACGACGGACAGGTCCTGCGCTATTTCATGCTCTCTGTCCAATACCGCAGCCCCCTGAATTTCAGCAGGGAACTCATGGAGTCCGCAAAGACTTCCTACGAGCGGATCGTCAACTGCGCGGAGAACCTCCGCTTCCTGCTTGAGAAGGCAGCCGGCGCGGGCAGAACTCCCGAGACTGATGGCATGACGGAGGCAGAGGAGGCCATGCTGGCCGAAGCTGATGCCTTCCGCACTCAGTTTGAGACAGCGATGGACGACGATTTCAATACCGCAGACGGTATTTCCGCGGTCTTCGAACTTGTCAAGTGGATCAACAGCAACGCAAATGAGAAATCTTCCGCGGCCTTCCTCAAGAAGCTTAATGACGAACTGGAAGCCCTCACCGACGTGTTTGGCCTGATCCTTGTCCGCGACAAGAGTCTGGATGACGATCTGGCAGCCTATGTAGAGGCTCAGATTGCGGCCCGCCAGGCGGCACGCAAAGCCCGCGATTTCGCCAGGGCTGACGCCATCCGCGATGAGCTCAAAGCCAGGGGCATCATTCTCGAAGATACCAGGGAAGGTGTCAAATGGAAAAAGGCCTGAGGCGGAAGTGAAAAGGCCTGAGGCGGAAGTAAAGCAAGCCTGAGAAGGATAAAA
>CACYTU010000018.1:52508-107625 GCA_902777355.1 uncultured Lachnospiraceae bacterium
GCCTGAGGCGGAAGTAAAGCAAGCCTGAGAAGGATAAAAAGCCTGAGGCGGAAGTAAAAGTCTGAGGCGGAAAACAAAACAGCCTGAGACGGGAGAAAGAAGCCCCGGAGCGCAAGCCCGGGGCTTTTGCATTTCAGATGTGGAGGAACAGATGGGAGAGAGCCCGTTCGGAGAAGAATCACTGATCGAAAAAGAAAAAAAAGAGACCGGCACATCGGGGGCGGAGGACCGGACAGAATCCGAATCCGGCGATAACCGGGAAAATTTCCTGAAAGCTGTCGATATCTTTGCCCTGAACGGAATGGATGTGGACATAAGGACTTATTCTCCGCTGGCTCTTGCCTTCCTGGGAGACGCGGTCTACTCTCTGTTTATCCGGACTACAGTGGTGGCCAGAGGCAACAGGCAGGCAGAGAAACTTCACAATGAGACGACCAGAATGGTCCAGGCAAGGAAACAGTCGGCGATCGGAAAGGCAGTTTACGACCTGCTGTCACCCCAGGAACAGAAAATTTACCGGAGAGGCAGGAATTCGCATCCCATGCACCACGCCAGGGGAGCCTCATTGGAGGAGTATCTGCATGCGACTGCGCTGGAGACCCTCTGCGGCTATCTGTTTCTGCAGGGTGAGACGGAGAGGATCGCCGAGATCCTCAGACAGGGGATCGAACTGACCGCAAGGAGAAACGGGGAACTGATGTTTTGAACGTTTTTTCACGCAAGTCCACGGAAATCCACTGAAATCCCGCCTGGAAGCCTGGTAAAGATTCCGGGCGGGCATGCTGCGGCATGAGAAAAACTGAGAAACACGAGAGAGCGGAAGAAAAGTTTCTTGCGCGAAAGGGTTTGTAAAACAGGTATATAAAATATATGCAGGACAGGAATACACACAGATCTGAGAACAGCAGCATTAGAGGTGGTCACAGGAGGGAGCGGACTAATGCCGAAGACGGGCATAGGACTTTCCGCTCTTCCGGGACAGGGAAAAACCGCAGCCGGGAGGAGAACCGGTATCAGGAGGAGAGAGACCGGTATTCCCGCAGGGAGAGCTCCAGGAGCACAGGGCTCCGGGACGGGGAGACAGACGAGAACAGGATTGAGGGAAGAAATGCCGTGATTGAGGCCTATAGGGCCGGCAGAACGATTGAAAAGATTTTCCTGCTGGAAGGTCCTGCCGAAGGAGCCATGCAGACAGTGCTTCGTCTTGCCAAAGAAAAGCATACTCCGATCCGTTTCCTCAGCCGTCAGCGGCTGGACCAGATGTCTCAGACCGGAAAACACCAGGGGGTAATTGCCCAGGCGGCGGCTTTTCATTACAGCGAGATAGAAGATCTGTTTTCCAGGGCTGCGGAGAAGGGTGAGGATCCCTTCTTTGTTCTGCTGGATCAGATCGAAGACCCGCACAATCTCGGGGCTATCATCAGGACCGCCAACCTGGCGGGAGCTCACGGAGTCATCATTCCAAAGGACCGCGCGGCAGGCCTGACGGCGACAGCTGCCAAGACTTCCGCCGGGGCTGTTCACTACACACCTGTGGTCAAGGTGACAAATCTTGGCCGGACAATGGAGGAACTCAAGAAACGCGGGCTCTGGTTTGTCTGCGCGGATATGGGGGGAACGCCTATGACCCAACTGTCCATGACCGGCCCGATCGGGCTGGTGATCGGAGCGGAGGGAAGCGGGGTCAGCCGTCTTGTCAAAGAAAAATGTGACATGACAGCGGCTATTCCCATGAAGGGTCAGATTGATTCCCTCAACGCGTCTGTAGCCGCGGGAGTCCTCATGTATGAAATCGTCCGCCAGAGAGAAGCTGCGGGGAAAGTATAACCACAAATATGTAAGAAGCCGCGGGGAAAGCGGCAGAAAATGCCGGGTCAGCTCGTGCTGCTCTTACATATGAGTCTGAGAGCCATGCGCATAAGCACAAATATGAATAAAGAATATTATAAAAGCCTGGAGGACGATGAACTGATCGCCCTCTCCAGGGAGCAGGACAGCAGGGCGATTGAGGCGCTGATCAGCCGCTATAAGGGCATGGTCCTCAAGAGAGCAAGGTCCATGTACATACTGGGAGGAGACTCCGAGGACCTGATTCAGGAGGGGATGATCGGCCTGTTCAAAGCCCTCCGGGATTATGACTGTGGGAGAGACGCGAGTTTTGCCACATTCGCGGCACTGTGTGTGTCCCGCCAGCTTTATACTGCCGTGCAGGCCTCGGGGAGAAAAAAGCACATGCCGTTGAATACTGCGGTCTCGCTCAATGCCCCTGTAAACAACGGCGGCGAGACCGGAAGCGAGGCAGGCATACAGCTGGAGGATTCTGTCTCCGAGGAACAGGGCACCCTGCTTTCTTCCGGTTACGGGTTCAATCCCGAAAAGATCCTGATCGATAGGGAAAACCTCCTGCGTCTGCAGGAGCATATTGAGTCGGAACTCAGCCCCTTTGAAAAGGAGGTTCTGGATCTCCATCTGACAGGAATGAATTATGTCGAGATAGCGCACATTCTGAACCGTGACGAAAAGTCTACGGACAATGCCCTGCAGAGGATCCGGGCAAAGGTGAGGAACTTCAAAGATCAATAATCAATGACCAATGATCTGCCTGCGGCGGTGCGAATGGGGGTATCCGGGAGGGTTTATATCAGTTATGTACAGTTTTTTTGCTACTATTTCACGGATGAAGTATATCGAGAGATGGGCCCTGATGAGAAGCACCCGGCCTGAAAACCTCTCGGAACATGCTCTCGAGGTGGCTTCGATCGCCCACGCCCTGTGTGTGATCGGAAACAAACGCTACGGCAGGCAGCTGAATGCGGAACGCGCGGCAATGCTGGGGCTCTATCACGACGCGACCGAGATTATCACGGGAGATATGCCCACTCCTGTAAAATACCACAGCAGTAATATAAGAAAGGCTTATGGCATGGTGGAAGAGGCGGCAGCAGGGAGGCTCCTGGGCCTTCTGCCGGAGGACCTCAGGGAATCCTTTGAAGAGATCCTGCTTCCTGCAAAAGACGGGGATGACCTTTCTGATTCCGAGAGGTATCTCAGGCGCCTTGTCAAGGCGGCGGACAAGCTGTCTGCCCTCATTAAGTGTATCGAAGAGGAAAACGCAGGAAACGCAGAGTTCCGGACAGCCAAGATATCCACGGCCGCCATGATCGATAGTCTGTCGGAGGAACTCCCGGAGGTAAGGGATTTCTGCAGGGATTTCCTGCCCGCTTACGGCAGGACTCTCGATGAACTGCTGTAGCAGACAGGACTCTTGATGAACTGCTGTAAGCAGACGGGACTTTCAATGAACTGCTGTAAGCAGGCGGGACTCTCGATGAACTGCTGTTAGCAGACGAAAGCTCCGCATAATCTGATCTGCCGGGGGACGGGGCATGAAGGGACCGGAACCGGGGCAGTGAGGGGAGGATTTCATGCTTATTTCTGTTCTTACTATTATGCCGGAACTGTTTGCAGACTTATTAAACAGTCCCGTGCTGGCGCGGGCTGTGAGCAAGGGGGAACTCGAGCTGGAAATCGTGGATATACGCGACTATGCACCAGGGAGCTTCCGGCATATCGATGACTCGCCCTTCGGGGGAGGAGCCGGGATGGTGATGCGGTGCCAGCCGGTCCTGGATGCCCTGCGCAGCTGCAGGGCTAGAGGAAAAGAGGTGTGCGGGCAGGAGGGCGCCTCCCGCAGACGCACTGTGATCATGAGCCCTGCGGGGACTCCATATACCCAGGAAAAAGCAAGGGCTTTTTCCGGGCTGAGCCATCTGATCCTCATCTGCGGGCACTATGAGGGAATGGATGCCCGAATTTATTCCCATGCGGATGAACAGGTCTCCATCGGCGACTATATCCTGACAGGAGGGGAACCTGCCGCCCGGGTCGTGATCGACTCCATCGCCCGTCTGCTTCCGGGAAGCCTGCGGGACGCAAGCACCCGGGAGGAATCTTTTGAGAACGGCCTTCTGGAATATCCGCAGTACACACAGCCTGCTGTCTACGAGGGAGAGGCGGTTCCTGAAGTCCTCCGCTCAGGGAACCATGAAAAAATCCGCAGATGGAGACTGCAGCAGTCGCTCCTGCTGACCAGAAAAATGCGGCCGGATCTGTTCGCTGCACATGTCCTGACAGCGGAGGAAGAGGAGCTTCTGGCAGAGGCCGACAGGGAGCCGGACAATACTGTTTCTGTCGAATAAATCAGTGATCAGGCGATATATAAAACAGGGACAGGCCGGACTGAAAATAAAGACAGTCCTGACTTAGTACAGGGCTATGCCGGATTAAAAACAGAAAAAGGCTGTATTTAATACAGATACAAGCCGGCCTTAAAGGCTGAGGGAAAGCCCGGGCAGATCAAGATCAGAAAGAGATCTGCCCGGGTCTTAATATGACACGGCCCCCGTAATGTATTTTCCGCCTTGCGGCGGACGCGGGCCGGTCGGGGGTAGAGGGCGGCGTGGCTGCCTCTACCCTATTTGTTATCATAGAAAATTGGTTATGGGTACAGTTATCCTTGACTGACTGCATCAAGTGTGTTATATAGTATATATAACAGATAAAACAAAAACCATGTCCGGGACAATGTTCCTCCTCACAGAAAGGAGGTGAGAATCATGGCAGAATATAGAAAACCCAAAGAAAAAGACCTGTACTCCATTCTGGGCCTTGAACGCGGAGCAGACGGGGCACAGATTAAAAAAGCATACAGAAAACTTGCGAAAAAGTATCACCCGGATTCCAATAAGGGAGACAGCGCGGCGGAGAAGAAGTTCAAGGATATTTCCGAAGCAAACGCTATTCTGGGAGATCCTGAGAAGAGAAAAATATATGATGAATTCGGATATGCGGCTTTTGAGAGCGGCATGGATCCCAAGGAATATGCGAAACGGATGCATGAAGCGAAGGCGGCCGGATTCGGAGGCGCCGGCGGCTTCGGCAATTTCGGCGGTTCATTCCGGGGCTTCGGAGGAGCCGGGGCGGAAGGTTTCGGCTCAGGAGCTTTCGGAGGCGGCGGAGGCAGCAGGACCGGATTTTTCCGCAGCGGGGACGGTACTTATTCAAGCTTCAGTTTTGAAGGCGGCGATTCCGACTACAGCGATCTTTTTGAAAATCTGTTCGGAGGCGCCACAGGAACCGGCAGGGGAACGGGAAGCTTCAGGTCTTCCGGTACAGGCACCAGAGGAGCGGGAAGCGGCGGCTTCAGGCGCGCGGGTGCCGGGGGTACCGGCCAGGGCAGTTCCTACAGCTATTACGGGGACGGTGCACCGCCCGAGAATCTGGATGTGACGACGTCTGTGCGGATCTCCTTTGAAGAAGCTGTTCTGGGCTGTGACCGCACGATCCGTCTGATGAAGGATGACGGCAGCGGCACACAGACCCTGCGCGTCCATATCCCTTCCGGCATTGACGACGGAAAATCAGTCCGTTTGCGCGGCAAAGGACATATGTCCGCTGACGGAAAAAGGAGGGGCGATCTTCTCCTCAAAGTCTCGGTTGATGCTTCTAAAGATTTTACAAGGAAGGGGCAGGATATCTTCACAACGGTCTATGTGCCGTTTACGACGGCAGTATTGGGCGGAGAGGCTCAGGTTCTGCTGCCGAACGGCAAAAAGATCATTTGCAAGGTTCCGCCCGGGACGGATGCGGGTAAAAAGATCAGGATCCGCGGCAAGGGGATCCAGATAGAAAAAAGCAGCGCCCCAGCAGGTGACCTCTTTGTCACAGTCCAGGTCCGCGTCCCCGCTAACCTGACAGAAGCGGAGATCAAAAAACTTCGGGAGTTTGAAAAAATGAACAGGGAACTGCACTCCGGCGGGACATCAGCTGGTAAATGATGCAAATGATAAAGAAGCTGCATGACCTGAAGAGAAGACGAAATACAATCCCCTGATGACCTGACGGGAGGGCTTAAAGCTGGAATCTTCATAGAGAAAGCAGGAATCTTCATAGAGAAAGCAGGAATCTTCATAGAGAAAGCAGGAATCTACATAGAGAAAGCAGGTATCTGTATAGAGAAAAATTAGATATCTGTACAGAGAAAAGAAGACATCTGCGCAGAGAAAAAGAAAAGGACAGGAATTTTCCGTGCCCGGAAAGGCGGGCGGAATCATTCCTGTCCTTCTTTTTTGTTTTAATAGAGAATCTTTACCGGAAGCAAAGATGTAATACCGGATGAAGGGTAAAGGTTCATCATCTGGAAGGCTTATGCTGCAGTCAGCTGTCGAAAACCTCTGTCTGCCGGAGCCGGATCATCAGAATGTCCGAATGCGGATCTGAGCAATACATTCCTGGAAGCCTTCGTGTTCTCACTTCGAATTAGCGAAGCATGGAACCGGACATGACCATCTTCATAACTTCGGATGTGCCCTCGTAGATCTCGCAGATCTTGACGTCGCGGAGCTTGCGCTCAACACTGTACTCACGGCAGTAGCCATAGCCGCCCATGTACTGAACAGCGTGACGGCAGACATCGTTCGCGATGGTGGAAGCGAAGAGCTTAGCCTGTGCAGCGAGGAAGTTGTAGTTCTCGTGGTTGTCCTTGGCAACAGCTGCCTGCCAGGTCAGAAGACGGGCTGCGTTGATGTTTGCCTGATCCTCAGCCATACGGAACTGGGTGTTCTGGAAAGCGGTGATGGGCTTGCCGAACTGCTTTCTCTCTTTGCAGTACTTGATGGCTTCGTCAAGAGCGCCCTGAGCGATACCGACAGACTGTGCAGCGATACCGATACGGCCGCCGTCGAGAGCCTTCATGGCAACCTTGAAGCCCTTGCCTACGCCGCCGAGGATGTCGTCTTTGTGGACGCGGACGTTGTTGTAATAAACCTCAGCGTTGGAAGCGCCGCGGATACCCATACGCTTGATGTCGGGCTGAACTTCGACACCGGGAGTTTCCTTGGAAACGAGGAATGCAGTCATTCCCTTGTGAGCAGGGACGGACTTGTCGGTAAGAGCGAATACCAGGAAGGTATCAGCGAAACCGGAGTTGGTTGTGAAGATCTTGGCGCCGTTGATTACGTAGTAGTCGCCATCCTGCTCTGCGGAAGTGGTAGCACCTGCAACGTCGGATCCGGCATTGGGCTCTGTCAGGCTGAAGCAGCCGACCTTGGAACCATCAACCAGGGGACGAAGCCATTTCTCTTTCTGCTCGGGAGTTGCGAACTCATCGATGATACCCGCGCAAAGAGAAGTGTGAACAGAAAGGGTCAGGCTGGTGCTGGCGTCGACCTTGGAGATTTCTTCCATCATCAGAGTGTAGGTCAGAACGTCCATGCCTGTGCCGCCGATTTCCTCTGAGAAAGGAATGCCGAAGAAGCCGAGCTCCTGCATCTGCTGAACAAGGCCCATGTTCATCTTCTCATTCTCATCCATTTCCTCTGCTGCTGCGGCAACCTGCTCCTGAGCAAATTTGCGGAAAAGTTCCTGCATATCCTTCTGCTCGTCTGTCAACTGAAAGCTTACCATATTATGCCTCCTCATAAAAAATGTGTGCATAGTGCCGGACTTTCAGCCGCCCGGCGTCAATTGAATTTCTAATAATTAGCATACTAACTATTGCGTCAAAATGCAATAGCTTTTGTGATTTTTTTGTCTAAGATTATCCTTTTTTTGCTACACACTGACCGGCATGTGACATGGGCCGGAGAAAAATATAAAAAACGGTCATGAATCCTGCACACGGACCATCTGGTAACCGATTCCTATATGGGTCTCGATCAGGTTGAAACCGGGCTGGGCAGCCTTGAGCTTTTTGCGCAGGGAGGTCATATAGACGCGGAGCGAAATGATATCCGTCTCTACACCTCCGCCCCAGATTCTGCCTATGATATAGGAGTGGGTCAGTACTTTTCCCACATTTCCGGCCAAAAGAGTCAGCAGACGGTATTCTATGGCTGTCAGCCTCACTTCTTTTCCCGCCAGGGTGACCTGCCTGGAGGCGTAGTCGATCGTGAGGTCTCCGTTGACGAATACCGGTGTCTTTTCACTGCCGGAGGAGAGATATTTCATGCGCCTCTGGGCAGCCCTTATGCGGGCCAGAAGCTCCTCGATGGAAAAGGGCTTTGTCAGATAATCGTCGGCCCCGCTGTCAAGGGCCATGATCTTGTCGCTGTCCTCACCGCGCGCGCTGATGATAATGATCAGCGCTTCTGACCATGAGCGCACAGTCCGGATCACCTCGATTCCGTCTATGTCGGGAAGACCCAGATCGAGAAGAATCAGATCCGGGTGATGTGAGGCGCACAGGGAGATGGCTTCGTTCCCTGTAGATGCAGCTATGTATGTGTAATGGTTGATCTTCAATGTGGTTGTAATGAGATTGGATACCGACCTGTCGTCTTCAACCACCAGTATTTTCATCTCATTCATAGCAATTACTTCCTTTCAAGTTGGTTTTTCAGGTTGTTTTTTCAGTATGAATATTCAAACCGAATATTTTCAAACCGAATATTTTTAAACCGATTATTTTAAACTGAATATTATTAAGCTGATTTTTACGAGCTGAATATTTACGGGCTGAATAATTGTAAGCCGATTCTTTTAAACCGAATATTTTTACGCTGATTTTCTCAAGCCGGACTTTTGGGCTTTTTACCGCATAGTTTCCGGAAGAGTACTTCAGGGTCATTCCGGAAGGGGGATCTTCTGGGCGGGAAGAGTAAAGCGGAAAACCGCTCCGCGGGGAGTGTCTGCACCGCCGTCCGCGGGGATCCGGTCGTTGTCGGAAACCTCGATCTCTCCTCCGTGGGCGTGGATGATCATGGCGCAGAGATTGAGCCCGATCCCCATGCTGCGGTAACTGTCCTCCAGGACGTGTTTCCCTGTATAAAACAGTTCGAACACATGTGGCTTGTCTTCATCGGGAATGCCGGGACCGTTGTCGGCGACTTCGACACAGACCATATCTGAATCCTGCTTCATGCGCACATGGACAGAAGAGCCGGCAGGGGTATATTTGATGGCGTTGTTAAGCAGATTGACCATGACCTGCATGATCAGCCTGGGATCCATTGCGGCAAAGAGGTCCTGATCTGAGCTTTCAAAACAGATCTTGTGGTCAGGATGGGGAGAGATGTGTCTGAGGCTCTCTTCAATGACATCCTCCATGCTTTCGACAGTCTTGTGAAGGTCGCTGCTGCTCTCCAGGCGGGTCATGGAGAGGATGTTTTCAAACTGGGAATTGAGCCATCCCGAATCCTCCAGAATATCGCTGTAGATTTTTTCCCTTTCTTCGGGAAGAAGATCCTTATCGTAGCTGAGCAGGTTGGACGCATTCCCGTAGATGGAGGTCAGGGGGGTGCGCAGATCATGTGAAAGGGAGCGCAGAAGATTGGCACGCAGTCTCTCGTTCTCGGCCAGGATCTCCGCTTTCCGCTGTTCCTCCCCCATGCGCTCATTTTCAAGAGCCATGGTGCACTCGTGGACAATGGAAAGAAGGATGGTGTTTTCAAAATCGGTGAAAGGGCGTCCGTTCATGGAAATTCCAATCAGACCGAAACAGTTTTCCCCGGAATAGACACTGAGATAGCGGCAGGTGCATTCAGAATAGTGCGAGGTGAAAGCGCCCGCCTGATGACGGTTTTCGACAGACCACCGCATGGCTTCTGCCTCGGACTTGAAGACTGAGGCCGGGACTGTCTGATCTCCCGCGGTAAAAATGAGAGGGGCTCCAAAATCTCCGGGGATGGAATCGTAGTCCCTGTCTTCTCCTTCATGAAAAATGATGGGATCACCGGAAGGTACCTCAAAAGCGCCGGCTCCATCGAGGGGGAAAGGGATGAACAGAACCGCCCTGTTCAGCAGATGGACCAGCTGCCTGCTGGTGGTCCGTATGATCTCGCTGCTGTCCGATGCCATCTCCAGCTGATTGGATGTGTCCAGAAGTATTTTGGCCTGATAGGCATTTTCCGCGGACATACTGGCGATATTTTTCATCCGGATGGTAACGGTTCCGGTGATCATGGCGGCGACGATCGTCACCAGATAGGTCATCAGGTACGTGGCGTCATATACCAGCAGCGTATATCTTGGCTCAATAAACAGAAAATTGAACAAGAGGACATACAGGACAGCGGCCAGAAGGCCGTAGAGACGGCTTGAGGTCATGACAGACGCGATCAGCACCGCCAGGATATAGATCGTGACGATATTGGAGTTGCTGAAACGCGAGTGGTAAAAGGCGAAGGACAGGAAAGTCGCGGCAGCCATTACGGCCAGAACACTCAACAGATCCCAGGGGTTCCAGGAGAGCTTCTCCCTGTTTTCCCTGATCGCTTCGGGATAAGCCGAAGAAGCCGGATCGGGGATGATATGAATATCTACTGTCGGCAGATAATTGAGCAGGCGCTCATTGATGGGCCTTCTGGCCTGAAAGAAAAAAGAAGGCGGGCTGTAGCCCAGAAACAGGTCGGTCACACCGATATGCCTGGCGTATTCGGCGATAGCGAGAGGGACGTCATTGCCTATGACCGTGTGGATCTCAAATCCTTTTTCCCTGGCGTACAGGATATTTTCAAGCAGAAGAGAATCTTCGTTGGGCTCTTTCCCTGTCCTGCTGATAAAGAGGGCGATGGGAGCCCCGGAATAGCTGCCCGTGTCAGCAGCGGAGAAGGTCCCGGCAAAATCTGATTCCGGTTTAGGAACAGAGGACTGGAACGGACCAGATTCAGACCCGGCATCTCCGTACGCCGGAGTCTTACCGGTTCCGGCATCCTGGGAAGCCGGACTTTTTGATCCTCTATATTCGGAAACAGGGGAAGCTCCGGCGCGGCGATTTGCAAAGAAGTCAGTCTGCCGGTCCGGGGAAAAGGGAAAGGCAGTCCGCGCCGCGGTCCGGATCACACGTTTGTTGCTGGGAGATGACGACAGGCAGACCATGACGACAGGGCGGGGAGAGCCCCCGCCCTGCACGGTGTAATCACTTTTTTGTTTTTTGATATCGGAATGATTCATATGTGCCTCGTGCATCGCACACTGCCGCTATAGTATACCTTATGATGATAAATTGGAAAAATCATTTCCTGCGTATTTGCTGTGGCCAACCACATGTTTGGAAAAATTCTTCCTGGAAGCAGTGCCTTTGGCATTTGATTTTGTACGTTTCCTGTCGGAGAGCTTGTTCAGCACTCTCGTAAACATATAATACACCAAAGCGCCGTATAAAGCGAAGCCGATGATGACAAAAATATTTTCTGCTATAAGAGTCATAATGTGCGTCATGATTTTCTCCTCCCTGAATGATTGCGCATAAGCGCGTCGTTTATTCATACATGTTTGCGGGCACTCGCCCGTGGGCACAAGTATGTTATTTCGTATGTTTACATGTTTTTCAGATGTTTTCTTCTCAGATGTTTTACAGAAGCTTCTGAATATGTTCGGGCATCCCCAGAACCAGGAGAGTATCTCCCTGGTTCAGTGTGGTATCAAAGCGCACATCCATGTTCATAGTCTTTTTGGTGTGCTCTGCGGGAACTCCGTTCGCGTAGCGGCTGTAGGAGGGGGATTTTCCATCCGTCCGGACACCAAGTATATTGATGTGGTACTTCCTGCGGACATCCAGATCTCCCACGCGTCTGCCGCTCCATCTATCCGGAACATTGATCTCGAAGATGGCGTACCCGTCTGACAGTTCGACATAGTCGGAAATATTATCGGAACTGAAACGTATGGCTGTCCAGAAGCCCAGTTCCCGTTCAGGAAAGACGACCGCATCCGCTCCATTGCGGAGCAGAAACTTTTCCTGTCTGCTGCTGGTGGCCCTGGCCACCACTTTTTTTGCCCCCAGTTCCTTGAGCGTGAAGGTGGTCTGAAGGGAACTGAGAAAATCATCTCCGATCGACACGATACATAAGTCGTAGCTCGCGACACCCAGGGTCTTCATAAAAGACTCCTCAGTGCTGTCCCCTATCCTCGCGTCGGAGGTATAGGGAAGTAGACGGTTGATGCGGTTTTCATCATGATCTACGACCATGACCTGATGTCCCAGATCATGCAGCTTGATGGTTGCAAAGCTGCCGAATCTTCCTGCGCCTATTACAAGTACATTTTTCATTTATTTGTTACCTCCGGTCTTCCTGCCCGCGTTTTTATCCATGATCGTGCAGGACTCGCGAGCGGGTCCGGGACTGCCCGGACAGGTTCCTGAATGTATAAATTATTCAATGTATAAATTATTAAATGCATAAATTATTGAATGTATAAATCTACTGAATGTATTAACCCACTGAGACGTTTTCTGCGGGAAGCCTTCCGGTGTTCTGCCTGACAGAGGAGGCGAGAGCATATCCGAGTGTGAGGCCTCCGATTCGTCCGAAAAACATAAAGCAGATCAGTAGAATTCTGGAGAAAACGGAAAGACCTGTCGTGATCCCGGTGGTGAGTCCGACCGTGCCGAGTGCGGACGCGCATTCAAACATGGACGGCAGTACGGGAAGTCCCTCAATGTTGGATACCAGCATGGTTCCTCCCAGCAGGAGAAAGATGTAGAGAGTCAGGAGAGCAATCGCGTTGTGAATGACATCCTGGTCGATTCTTCTGCGGAAGCAGTTGACGTCGGTCCTGCGTCTGAGATAGGCACCTGCCGAGATAATGAGCACCGCCATCGTGGTGACCTTCATACCACCGGCTGTTGATCCCGGGGCGCCGCCGATTATCATCAGAAAGATCGTGATCAGCCAGCCGTTTTCACTCATTTGTCCATAATCGAAGGTATTGAAGCCTGCCGTACGGGGCGTCACGCTCTGGAACAGGGAGAGCATGAGTCTCTCTATGCCTGAATATCCCCGGAATTCCAGAAAATAAAAGAACAGGAAGGGAAGCAGGATCAGGACTGCGGTCGACGCCAGTATGAGCTTTGTCTGCAGGCGGAGCTTTCTCAGCCGGAAGCGGTTTTTTAAAAGATCGTTCCACGTAAGGAATCCGGCTCCGCCCAGGATGATCAGGAGCATGATCGTCACATTGACTGTGACATTGGCGGCACATGAAGTCAGCGAAGAAAACTGCTGCTCTACACCCATCAGGTCAAATCCCGCATTGCAGAAGGCCGAGACGGAATGGAATACGGCATATCCTGCCCCGCGCGGAAGGCCGAACCTTCCGACGAAAAACGGGAGCAGGCAGAGGGCGCCTGCAGCCTCGATACAGAAGGTACCTGTCACAAGGAATTTCATAAACCTGATGACTCCGCCGATCTGGGGGGCTGAGACCGCGTCCTGGATGACGATCCTGGGAACCAGGCCAACCTGTTTTCCGGTGAACGTGACGATCGCGACACCTGCGGTGACGACACCGAGTCCTCCGATCTGGATCAGGATCATGATGACGATCTTGCCGAAGAGAGTCCATTTTGTCGCGGTGTCGTAGACGACCAGACCCGTCACACAGGCCGCCGAGGTCGATGTAAAGAGCGCGTTCAAAAAAGGAACTCCTCCTTCGGTAGTGGAGGCGATAGGCAGAGACAGCAGAATGGCCCCGGTCAGTATCAGGAAAACAAAGCTGAGCAGGATGATCCGGAACGAAGTCAGACGATCCTGAATATATATTCTTACGTTTAGCATTATAGATGTCCTCGCTGACGATTTACGGAAAACGGCCGGCGGCTGTGTCTGCCCTTAATCTGTCCTTGCAGGAGGACGGCAGATGCAATGCCGCAAAAATGCCGGAAGAATCTTCGGAAAACGCGCCCCCGCCGGGAGGCTGACTTATTAATGACACGGCTTGTGTAATGCAGTACTCCGCCTTGTGGCGGACACGAACCGGTCTGGGGAGGCAGAGGACGGGTTGGCTGCCTCTGCCTTTATTGATGCTATTATCCGTCAGGAGGCGTTAAAAGAGGGTTAAAAAGAGAAAGGGGGGCATTAAAATCGCATTAAAAAAGCCCTCTCGAGAGGGCTTAAAGCAGGCGGAAAACAGCAGATCGGCCAGGGGCAGATTAAGATCGCATTGCGGATCCGGTCCGCCGGCATCAGAATTCCCTGGAGACATGTATTTCGAAATGTTCTTTTTTGAAGTCGATGAGTCCTTCATCCCTCAGGGCGGAGAGCTCCCGCGACAATGCGCTGCGGTTGACACAAAGATATTCCGCCAGCTCGGACCTGGTGAGAGGAATCTCGATGGAGGAGCTTCTCTGGTGCTGGGCTTCCATGGAGAGATAGCAGAGTATTTTGTCCCGTACAGAGCCTTTGGAGATGATTTCTATTTTGTCCATCAGATTCCGGTTCCTCTGTGCAACCATATTGAACAGGTTCTGGGCCAGTCTGTGGTGGAAGGGGCATGACTGGTTGCAGGGGTGCAGGATCCTTTTGACCGGGAGAAACAGCACGAGGGACGGTGAGGTGCAGACGAAAGAGAGGCTCAGAGTTTCCGTATCCTTGTCTGTTTTTTCCAGAGGAAGGTTTTCTCCAAAGAGTCCCCCTTCTTTCAGGTAGGAGATCAGAGCGCGGTTTCCCCAGATGTCTTCTTTATAAATATTAACGCTTCCCTCGATCACAATGCCTGCGTTTCCTTCGAGTTCATTGTGGAGAACGATATGGTCATCTTTTTTGAAGCGGCGGATTCTGATGCCGAGACACTCGAACAGAAGTGTGCAGTCGGCAGGACTGATCCCACTGAAGATGGGAAGACAGGAGATATCCGTGATTCTGGCATTGGGCATTACTTCCTCCATTTATTTCGTATCCATTCTTGTATCTATTCATCGAAGTGATGAGAACCATGATGAATAATAATCAAATCCAAATTAATTATATTCCAAAATTATATTCCGGAATGTTGCGTGTGCAACAGTTTTTCAAACGAATTTATAGTAAAATTTACCAGAAAACAGGGGAAACTATGCTTGTTAGCTTGTACAAACTAACGAATCATAGTTTTCCTGAAACTATAAATGCAAATAAACTATGGAAAAAGAAGAGTAGTTTGCGGCACTCAGCCATGGAGGTGAAAGTATGCAAAAAGTGCAATCGACCTGCAATTTCTGTGCGATCGACTGTAATCTGGACTTCTATGTGGAGGACGGAAAAATTGTGCGCACAGTACCCACGAAAGGCTATCCGGTCAACGACGGGTTCAGCTGCATCAAAGGGCTCTCGCTGAGCAAACAGCAGACCACGGTCAAGCCCGGAGCGCTTCCCAAAATCCGTCAGGGAGACGGTTCCATGAAGGAAGTCAGCTGGGATCAGGCCTTCAATCATGTGGCCGGGAAGATTAAAGAACTTCAGGAGAAATACGGCAGGGAGAGCGTCGCCGGCATCTCCACCGGACAGCTCACGCTGGAGGAGTTCGCCATCTTCGGGCATGTGATGCGCAATTATCTGCAGACTAACGTTGACGGCAATACGAGACTATGCATGGCTTCCGCTGCGGTCGCCCACAAGGGAACCTTGGGCTATGATGCTCCCGGCTATACACTTCAGGATCTGGAACTTTCCGATACATTAATCTTTATCGGGGCCAATCCGGTCGTCGCCCATCCCATCGTCTGGGGGCGTGTCCGCAACAACAAGGTGCCCGGACACAAGATCATCGTCATCGATCCCAGAAGGTCCGAGACGGCAATGAACGCGGATTATCACTATGAGATCCGTCCCCGTTCCGACCTGGCACTCATGTATACTCTGGCCAACATCCTGATTGAAAAAGACTGGATCGACCATGAGTTTATCGAGGCCCACACCAACAAGTTTGACGAGTTCGCACAGTTCGTGAAGGCATTCCCGATTTCCCGCGGCGTAGAGGCCACAGGCATCAGCGAGGACCGCATCATGGAACTTGCCACCATGATCCACACCGGCAAGGCTGTCTCCTTCTGGTGGACCATGGGTGTCAACCAGGGTTATGAGGCAGTGACCACAGCCCGCGCCATCATGAACCTGGCTCTGATGACCGGCAATATCGGAAAGCCCGGTACCGGCGGCAACTCCATCACGGGACAGTGCAACGCCATGGGCTCCCGTCTCTTCTCCAACACGACCTGCCTGTTCGGGGGCGGCGACTTCACTGATGAAGCCGAGAGCAGGAGGCTGGCGGATATTATCGGGATCGATCCTGACCTGATGGCAAAGAAGCCCACCATTCCCTACAACAAGATCATTGAGGGCATCAATGCCGGAGAGATCAAGGGCCTGTGGATCCTCTGCACTAACCCCCGCCACAGCTGGACCAACAATGAGACCTTCGCTGAGGCGGCCAAGAAGCTGGAGCTCTTTGTTGTACAGGATATTTATGACAATATCGAGAGCGCGGAGGACGCCACTGTTTATTTCCCCGTCGTTCCTGGGATCAAGAAGGCAGGGACCTACATCAACCTGGAGCGCCGCATGTCCGCCATGCGTCCGGTCCTCCCCCGCGGAGAAAACGAGATTTCCGACTACGAGTGTATTCTCGGCGTAGCCAAAGCCCTCGGCATGGGCAGTGCCATCGAGCGCTGGGAGACCCCCGAGCAGTGTTTCGATATGCTCAGGGATATCTCCAGGGGCAGACCCTGCGACTTCAGCGGCGTAAAGTGGGATGAGGGCCGTCAGTGGCCTTATCCCGAAGGAAGGGAAGCCGAGTTCGCCGACGATCAGCGCAGACTTTATTCTGACGGTGTCTTCTTTACACCTAACGGAAAGGCCAATTTCCTCTTTGAGGAACTTCTGGATAATCCTTATGTACAGACCGAGGAATTCCCGCTCATCTACAACACAGGGCGCGGAACCGTCGGCCAGTGGCACACCCAGAGCCGCACCAAGGAAGTCAAGTTCGTCGAGGACGTCTCCCTCAAGAAGGCCTACCTCTACATGAACACAAAGATGGCAGAGGAAAACGACGTACATGAGATGGATCAGGTCCGCGTCTATTCCGTGAACGGACAGAACGCAGTCTTCTATGTCAAAGTGACTGACAATGTTCCCTATGACCAGCTCTATGCTCCGATCCACTACATCGAGTGCAACAAGCTGACACCTTCCAGCTACGACAAGTATTCCAGAGAGCCCAATTACAAAGGCGGAACCTGCCGCTTTGAAAAGGTTTGAGAGGAGGCCTGCGATTTATGTATAGAATAAAGATTGACCGCAGCCGCTGCATCGGATGTCTCACCTGTGTGACCGCCTGCGTGGTCAGCCATGAGACAGAGAGCGGCGACGCGCGCAACCGTGTTGTCATTGACAGCGAGACCAAGCCGGCCCCGATCTTCTGCCGGCACTGCAACCATCCCGAATGCGTTTATACCTGCATGACCGGCGCCATGAAAAAGGATCCCGAGACGGGCTTTGTCACATATGACAAAGAGCAGTGCGCCAGCTGCTACATGTGCGTCATGTCATGTCCCTTCGGCATCCTGAAACCCGACAGCATCCACTTCCGTGAGATCATGAAATGCAATATGTGTGTCCACAGAAGTGAAGACGGTAAGACGCCCAATCCTATGTGTGTGGAGAAATGTCCGATGCATGCGATCACCCTTGAGGAAGTGAAGGAATAAGGAGAAGGCAGGGGGACAGCACCGGAGATCTATTTTACCGGATCTGATTCTGATCCGGACACTTTTCCGGCAGACTCTGTTTTGAATGGCGGAGAGTTTTCATCCTGAACAGATCCGCGTATTTCTGTCACCGGTTCCTGCCCATACCTCACACTTCTGTCAGTGAAAGGAGAATATATGAAAAAATATGTTGTGCTCGGATCCTCCGCCGCGGGCGTCAACGGGATCCGTGAGCTGCGCAAATACGATAAAGAAGCCGAAATCGTCCTGATCTCTAAGGACAAAGATATTTATTAAGAGAAGCCTGGAGCGGCTCCGCTTTGTCGAGAAGGATTTCGAGACGCTCTACAGGGTAAACTGGAAAAAGGGCATCGAGGTGACCGGCCTGGACCGCGCCGCAAAGGAAGTCATTCTGGACGACGGCAGCAGGGAGAGCTATGACAAGCTCCTGATCGCCACCGGCTCCCACACCTTCTTCCCGCCGATCAAAAACATGGCGGGTTCCCCCAATATGATCGGTTTCCGCAACATCGACGATATTGAAGTCCTCAAAGAGGTCGCGAAGACCAAAAAGAACATCGTAGTCCTGGGTTCAGGCCTGGTCGGGATCGACTGTGCCACCGGCTTCCTTGAGCTTGGCGTCAAAGTCGTCCTCTGTGATTTCGCAGGCTGGCTGCTCAACAAACAGCTGGATCCGGAAGCTGCCAAAGCCTATATCGATGCCTTTGCGGCACGCGGCGTGGAACAGCACTACGGCGTCGGCGTCAATGAAGTGCAGATCAATGACGATCACGAGATCACCGCTGTCGTTCTCAGCGACGGCACCGTGATCCCCTGCGATTTCTTCGTCGTCACTGCGGGTGTGCGCTCCAATGTCGAATTCCTGCAGGATTCCGGCCTCGAGCTGTCCCGGACAGGTCTTGTCTATGATGAGACGGGCAAAACCAATGACCCTGATATTTACGGCGCCGGCGACGTCTCCGGCCTGAGCCCCATCTGGCCTGTCGCCGTCAAGGAAGGAATGATCGCGGCTGCCAATATGGCGGGCGTCAAAGAGAAGATGACGGACTTCTTTGCCAGCAAGTCCACCATGCGCTTCCTTGACATTTCCACCATGTCCCTGGGCAATGTCAACCCCGATCCTGCGGATGAGTCCATCAAGGTCGAAACCTACCGCAAGGGAGATGTCTACAAGAAGATCGTGCACAAAGACGGAAAGATCATCGGCGCACTGCTTCAGGGAGATCTTGCCTACGGCGGTGTTCTGCAGCAGATGATCGCCCGCCAGATTGATGTGCGCAAGGTCAAAAAGCCTCTGTTTGATATAGACTACTCCGATTTCTTCCATATCCGCGACAACTCTTACGAGTTCTACTACGATTGACGCTTGAAAAAACTTTACTGCGGTTCACAGTACCGCAAAACCAAAAATGCAATGTCAGTAAAAATGCAATGTCAGTAACAATACAAAGTCAATAACAATACAAAGTCAGTAAAAAATACAATGTCTGCATTGCAAAAAAAACAAAAACATAAGGGGATGTTGAGCGGCTGCAAGGGAGGATCGGCCTATAAGGAAATTCTCCCTGCCCGCTCATATACAAAGCGCTGCGGCGCTTTTGAAAGGGTTAAACGTATGGAAAGATTGGAAAAAATACCTGTACCTGCAGTTGCCACAATGCTGAGTTTCCTGACATTGGGCAATGTCTACGGCGGTCTTGGTTTTGTCTGGCTGCGCTGGCTCATTATGGCCATCGGAACCGTTTTTATCATCTGCTACATCCTCAAAATCGCCCTCTACTCCGGAACATGCATCAAGGAGTATGACCAGACGATTCCCTCCAGCCTATACGGAGCCTTCTGTATGGTACTCATGGTTCTGGGCAGTTTTTATAATGAAATGGGATTCGGCTTCGGCCGTATCATCTGGTTTATCGCTGTTGCCATTCACTGTGTGCACATCATTGTATTCACCATCAAGCACACTTTCGGCAAAATCATCTCGAAAAAGGATTTTATCAACATGATGCCCAGCTGGTTCGTCACCTACAACGGCTGGATGGTCGCCTGCGTCACCGGCGGTAAAATGAACGCCGCTCCCATTCTCAAGGTGATCACCATCTACGGCTGCATCATCTACCTGGTACTGCTTCCCTTTATGCTCTGGCGCCTCATGAAGGTGGAGATCAAAAATGCCGCTTATCACACCATGGCTGTTCTGCTGGCGCCCTGCAGTCTCTGCGTCGTCAGCCTGATCAATGTCTACGGCACGCCCAACAAGGCCCTGCTGACACTCATGTATGTGTGTGTGCTTGCATCGCTTCTCTTTATCATCATCAAACTCCCGGATTTCTTCTCCTTCCAGTTCTATCCGGGATTTGCCGGCCTGACCTTCCCTATGGCCATCGGCGTAGTCGCCTCCCAGAAGATGGCGGGTTACCTGAATGACGTGGCAGGAAATGCGGCGCTCGGCAATGCCGTGACTCAGCTGGTCGGTCTTCAGATTTTCCTGACTACTATGCTGGTCGGTTATGTCGTCTTGATGTTCACCCGCATGCTCCTGAAGAAGCAGCCCCGCGGCTGATGGGAGCCGTCGGCGGACGACAGACCGGAACTATCCAATCGAAGGGGTCCCTGCGGGATTTCTTCCAAACGCCGGGGCGCCTAAGCGCGCACCAGAAATGGAGGTACTGAAAGTGGGTTATATTTTGACAAAAGAGGGCTTTGACCGGGTCCTGTCCGAGCTTGGAAAAAAATACAGGCTCTACGCTCCCGTGCGCAAAGTCGGCGAGGGGAGATTTACCGACACGGATGTCGTACGCTACGACTTCGTAAAGTCCGTCGATGAGATCGAACTGGGACAGAAGTCGGACTATGCATTCAAAGAGATCCTGACCCCGCTCTCCGAGACACTCTTTTTCTTTACAGAGAATGAGGTCAAGACAGCGGACCGCGATCCCGGCGAAGCGATCATCTTCCTCAAAAGCTGCGACATGCACGCCGTGAAGCGCCTCGACCAGATTTATCTTGACAACAAGTTCGCGGATCCTTTCTACAAAGAAATCCGCGACCGCGTCCATTTTGTCCTTCTGGGATGTCCCAAGTCCGGCGCTGACTGCTTCTGCGTGGATATGGGCACAAACCGGACGACCGAAGGCTACCTCTTCTCCCTGGACAAGACCGGGGACGGATTCAAATGCAATGTCCTTGACAGCTCCCTGGACGGAATTTTCTCCGCCAACAGCCAGGCTCAGCAGGATGTAGAGCCCGAATATGTGACTGAAAATCAGACCCGCGTCACAATTCCGGATCAGATCCCCAACAGTATTTACAAGAATGCCGTCTGGGACGAGTACAGTGCTCGCTGCATAGGCTGCGGCCGCTGCAACTTCGCATGTCCCACCTGCACCTGCTACACCATGCAGGACGTCTTCTATACGGACAACGGCAAGGTCGGCGAGCGCCGCAGAGTCGGAGCCTCCTGTATGGTCGACGGCTATACCAACGTCGCCGGCGGCGGCCAGTACAGACGCTCAAAGGGCGAGCGCATGCGCTTTAAGGTTCTGCACAAGATCTACGACTTCAAAAAACGCTTCGGCTATCAGATGTGCGTAGGCTGCGGACGCTGCGACGCGATCTGCCCTGAGTACATTTCCTTCTCCGCCTGCATCAACAAGGTCAACAAGGCCGTGCAGGAAGAGGCAGCAGCAAAGGAGGTGAAATAATGGGAGCAGCGAATGTGTCCATGAACATGCAGGATAACCCCTACGTGCCTTTTCCCTCCAAGATTCTGGAAGTGATCCGGCACACACAGAAAGAGTACACCTTCCGCATGGAGTTTGTCGGCGATGTAAAGCCCGGCCAGTTCTTTGAAGTCTCCATGCCCAAATACGGCGAAGCCCCGATCTCTGTCAGCGGTATCGGAGAGAACTTCGTTGATCTCACCATCCGCAAAGTGGGACGCGTCACCGGTGAAGTGTTTGAAAAATATGAGGGGCAGAGCCTTCTCATGCGCGGCCCCTACGGCAACGGATTTGATGTCTCCCTGTACGAGGACGGTGAAGTCATCGTCGTCGCCGGCGGCACGGGCGTATCCCCTGTCCGCGGCGTCATCGAGGCGCTTTCCCTGACTAAGGACGCCAAAGACAAGCACGTCATCGTCGGCTTCAAGAGCCCCGACGATATGCTGTTCAGAAGCGACCTCAAGAACTGGGCGGACAGGCTGGACCTGATCCTCACGGTTGACGGAGCACCCGAAGGCTATGAGGGCAACATCGGTCTTGTCACCAAGTTCATCCCCGAAGTGCCGATCCGCGATGTCGAAAAAGCACAGGCAGTCGTTGTAGGCCCTCCGCCTATGATGCGTTTCTCCGTCATGGGCCTTCTCCAGAAGGGCTTCAAAGAAGAAAACATCTGGGTCTCCCAGGAGCGCAAAATGTGCTGCGGCCTGGGCAAATGCGGACACTGCCGCATAGGAGAAAAATACGTCTGCCTCGACGGCCCTGTCTTTAACTACACCGTCAGCAAGGACATGATCGACTAAACGCCGCGAAGCCTGCAGTATAATCCCGGGGATATCCGCAGGAAACCCCTGATACAGCACCTGTCTTTTCAGGCGCCGCCTGTACAGGAAAGTGGCTGCCCGGCAGGCCCCTGCTGCAGACTGACCGTCATGGAGGAAATAACATATGGGTATGGATATAAATTTAAAAAAGCTTAAAAAGAATGCGTTTCGCTACTCCAAGGTGAGAGGCGAGACCGCCTCCCGTGTTCGTATTCCCGGCGCCGGCATCAAGATGGAAGATATGGACGCCGTCAACAAAGAGCTTCAGCTCATTATTGACGATTCCGGCGTCAACCAGGAAGAGTTTGAGGGCGGCTATCCCGCGGCGGGTACCAGAAATGTCGTGGCCTGCCCTGGCAAACGCCTCTGTCCTTTCGGCTGCTATGACACCACAGATTTCGCAAGGAAGATGGATAAACTCATCTTCCCCAACAACCTGCACATGAAAGTCGCCTTCACCGGCTGCTCCAATGACTGCGGCAAAGTCCGTATGAATGACTTCGGCATCATCGGCATGACCGAGCCCCAGTACGACCCCGACCGCTGCGTGGGCTGCGAACAGTGCGTCAAATACTGCAACAAGCGGTCTGTCGGAGCCCTCAAGGTCGTCAACGGCAAGATCGAGCGCGACACCAATCTCTGCATCGGCTGCGGAGTCTGCGTCACCTACTGCCCGACCCGCGCATGGACCAGGAGCAAAGAGCACTACTTCCGCCTTGTCATTCTCGGACGCACCGGCAAGCAGAATCCCCGCCTGGCCGAGGACTTCATCAAATGGGCTGACGAAGAGAGCATCCTCAAGATCGTCAAGAACTGCTACGCTTTCGCGGAAGAATACATCGACAAAGAAGCCATCGAAGGCAAGGAACACATCGGCTACATCTGCGACCGCGCCGGCTTTGAGACCTTCTGCAAGTATGTCATGGAAGGAGTTGAACTTCCCGACAAAGCCGAAGTCGCCACCCGCGTCTACTGGGGAGGCAAGAGATATGACAGGAGCAACAACCTGAAGTGATCTTAAGACCGGTAAAATTTCAGGATTTGAAATATTATAGGACCTGAAATAGTACTAGCCTGAAATAATCTTAAGACCTGAAATAATTGCAAGAACAGGGCAGAGACCGCCCTTCCGGCCTCTGCCCTCGCAGGCCTGTGTCCTCCGCAAAACAAAAGATAATACACAGGCAGTTCTATAAGTAAAGACCCTGCCGGGGGCCGGCCTGCGCCGGTACCCCGGCAGAGTCTTTGTTTTTGACATATTTCCGACTATTCATATAATGAAGATATCGGAGATTTTCCTCTTTTTTTTCAAAAGAGCTGAAAACTATTTTCATAAGAGCTGAGAACTATTTTTCAAAAGAGCTGAAAACTATTATTCATAAGAACTGAAAACTGTTTTCATAAGAGCTGAATTCTTTTTCGCAAGAGTTAAAAAAATGCGTAAGAATTAAAATAATTACATAAGAGTCAAAAAATGCTGCCATCCGATGTGTCTGTGCCTGCCCTTGAATCAACAACAGGCAATCGGCAAAGAAGAGGGCAGGCATCTGATGGGATTACAGGATCGGGAAAGGAAAATAAGACAGTGAGATATTACGGAATCGTCTACAGGCCGCCCAGTGAGGCGTACAGCCTGATCGTTCAGGTGACACTGGGGTGCAGCCACAACACGTGTGCCTTCTGTTCCATGTACAAAGAGAAAAATTTCATCATTCGGCAGCTGGGTGACGTGCTGCAGGATTTCGCCGAGTGCCGGCAGATGTACAGTCATGTGGACCGCATTTTCCTGGCTGACGGAGACGCCCTGATCTGCAGGACGGATTACCTGCGCAGGATCCTCAGATATATAAAGACCAACTTCCCGGAATGCCGCAGGGTGACCTGCTATGCCTCGCCGATCAGCCTGCTTCTCAAGTCAGAGGAGGACCTGAAGCTGCTCAGGGAAGAGGGACTCAGTATGGTCTACATGGGATTGGAGTCCGGCTGTGACGATGTGCTCAGGAGAATGTGCAAAGGACATACATCCGCGGAAATCATCGAGGCAGGCCGTAAGGCCCGCCGCTGCGGGCTTGCCCTGTCTGTGACGGCCATCTCCGGACTTGGCGGAAAAGAGTGCATCCGTGAGCACGCCATAGATACGGCACGGGCTCTCTCGGCTATGAACCCCGAGTATATAGGAGTTCTGACCCTGCTGATCGAACAGGGGACGCCGCTGGAGACCTGGGTGCGGGAGGGAAGCTTTGTCCTTCCCGATCTGCCCGATATTCTGGAGGAGACGGAGATCCTTGTGAAAAATATCGATTCCCCCGGCAGTGTTTTCCGTATGAACCACGCATCGAATTATCTGGACCTGAGGGGCACCTTCAATGAGGACCGGGAAGAGATGCTGGAAAGAATTCATCGTGCCATGGACTCCGGGCGGGGGCTGAGACCGGAATACTATCGCGAGCTCTGATCGGATGATGTACCCGCGGGCGTTTATGGCTGGCCGGACCGGAGAACAGGAGACACAGACAGATGACGCGGAAAAAGTATTTTGCTGCAGTCTGCGGTATAAAAAACAGCGGAAAAACCACCCTGCTAGAGGGAATCATACGGACCCTGACCGGCAGGGGACTGAGGGTGGCTGTGATCAAACACGACGGCCATGATTTTGAGTGTGATATACCTGGCACGGACAGCTGGCGCTTTGTCAAAGCAGGAGCCTGCGGGGTGTCCGTCTATTCAAAAAGCCAGTTTTTTATAAGAAAGATGAGAGAAAACCGCGGACCGGAAGAGGTATTTCTGCGCTCATTGACCAAGGCCTTTCCTGAAGCGGATGTTCTTCTGATCGAGGGATGTAAGGACTACCCTTTCAGAAAAATTGAAGTGGTCCGCAGCCCGGTCTCAGATAAGCCTGTTTCCAATCCCGCCGGACTCTTTCTGGTCGTCTCGAATCTGCCGGAGGAAGAGACCGGATTCCGCACCCTGCCCTTTGAGGAACTGGACAGGATCGCGGACGCCATCCTGGAGACAGAGACCGAAGATATTTTTGAACAGCAGGCTATGGGCACAAGGCTGATTCCTGAGGAAGCGGTTCCTGAAGAATTGATTCCGGTTGATAAGGAGTTGAAGAAGATCCAAATGCCTGCTCAAAAAGCCCTGGACAGGTCAGCAGACTGCTGTGCTGTACTGCTCCGGGGAGGCAGGAGCCGGCGGATGGGCATGGACAAGGCTCTGCTTTCCTGGGAGGGGAAGACTTTCCTGCAGACGATAGCAGACCAGATGGATATTTTTGAAGAAAAGTATCTGTCCGTGGCAGCGGAGCCGGACAAGGCGGCATGCCCGGAAGTCACGCATTTGGACGGGCTTTTGCAAGGGTGGAAGGTTCTGCCCGACAGGATCCCAAACTGCGGGCCCATGGGAGGAATCTGGACGGCGCTTTCGGCCTGCAGGGCGGAGTGGGCCCTTACTGCTTCCTGTGATATTCCGGCAGTGAGGCAGAGTTTCTTTTTAAAACTGCTGGACAGCCGTTCGGAAGATGTGGACATAGTCTGTCCGGTCACATCCGACGGAAGAATGCACATGACATGCGCTCTCTACCGCCGCTCGGCAGCCCCCTTGCTGGAAGCCCGGCTCAGGGAAGGAAATTACCGCATGCGCAGCCTGTTTTCCTGCTGCAGGGTAAAGACGGTTCCGGTTACGGACCCGGAAGAAGAGCGGATGCTGTCAAACATCAATACGCCGGAGGAACTTGACAGAGTCCGCGGGCGGCATGACTGACCGAATTTGCCATTAACTGCCTTTATGGCAGAGGCAGGCCGGACAGGATGGTTACTGCGTCCGCGCACGCCCCTCAAAAAGGATATTTGGAACATAGAAACTAAGTAAGGCAGGTGCCCGGCGCGGAGAGGAAAGAAGATGCTGGAAAAATGTGATTACAGACTGGTGAGGGATATGATGCTGGAGGCAGTATATCCCGTGGATACAGAGACGATTCCCCTGGAAGAAGCGGCGGGACGCGTGCTGGCGCAGGAACTTGTCGCCGCGGAAAATGTGCCTTCTTTTAACCGCTCCCCTTACGACGGGTATGCCTTTCGCGCAGAGGACGCAGCCGGGGCTTCGAAGGAGTCCCCTGTGACCCTGAAAATAATCGATTACATTCCCGCAGGCCATGTGCCGCATGCCCGGATCACACAAGGGACGGCCGCCCACCTGATGACCGGCGCTCCTGTTCCGGATGGGGCGGACGCGGTGCTGCCTTTTGAAAAAACTGCCTTTACGGAGACGGAAGTGAGTATTTTTGCCCCTGCCGCTCCCGGAAGCAACGTGATTCTGGCTGGAGAGGATGTGCTGAAAGGAACAAAACTGGCAGCCCCAGGCGTCAGGATCGACGCGGGACTTGCGGGCGTGCTGGCGGGCCAGGGACAGTTCAGGCCGCTGGTATACAGAAAGCCCCTGATCGGGATCATTTCCACAGGGACCGAGATCGTGGAGGAGAACGAGAATCCGGGTCCCGGAAAGATTTACAACACCAACCGTTATTCTCTGCAGGCGGCCTGCGCCCTGGCCGGATGCCGCAGCGTCTACATAGGGACAGCCAGGGACGATGTATCGGCGATCAGTGCCATGATCGGACAGGCGCTGGAAAGCTGCGACGCGGTGATCCTCTCCGGGGGTGTGTCGGTCGGAGACCTGGACTGCACACCTGAGGCCATGGAACAGGCCGGAGTCACTCTCCTTGCCAGGGGAGTCGCGATGAAACCCGGCATGGCCGGTGCTTACGGTATTTTCCGCGCGGACGACTATAAAACCGGAGACAGGTGCGGGGATAAGGACAGGGAAAAGGAAAGACCTGGAATCTGCGGGATTCCGGTGTTCGCCCTCTCCGGAAATCCCACAGCCTGTATGACAGCTTTTTATGCGGTCGCCATGCCGGCTCTTAAAAAAAGAATGGGACTGGCGGAATGCCTGCCGGTTTCTGTGCGTGTGTCCATGGACGCAGATTATCAGAGAAAGAAACAGTCTCTGAGGCTGCTCAGAGGGAGAATTGATTTCACGGCATCGACGCAGAAAATACTGATTCCCGAAAAACAGGGTAATCAGATGCTCAGCAGCCTGGCGGGCTGTAATGCCTTTGCAGTGATCCCGGCAGGCCAAAGTGTGCCTGCGGGAGAGACAGCGGAGGCCTTCCTCATGGACTGAGCAAGCGGCAGGCATTCAGCACACGATATGCCGGTAAATACAATATTTGTAAACCTGAGGTGTGAAAGGCGGTCGATCTGCGGTACAGCACCCGGTCAGCACACGATATGCGGGCACACAGTATTCGCGGATACAATATATGTAAACCTGAGCTGTGAAAGGCGGACAATCTGTGATACAATAATTTGACATCACTTTTCAAATATACCCGTTTTTTTCGAGAGGGCAGCGATATGGGAGTTAAAAACGATATTGATATCACGATCGGCGGCAAGACATTTACGCTCAGCGGAGTGGAGAGCGAGGAGTATCTCCGAGAGGTAGCCGCTTACCTGAATACGAAGATCAAAGAGTTCTCGGAGGATTCGTCTTACTGGAGGCTGCCGAACGATCTGCGCAATGTGATGCTGCAGTTCAACCTTGCGGATGACTATTTCAAGGAACACAGCAGGGTGTCGGCTCTGGAAGCCCGGGTTCAGGATCTCGAGGAGCAGGGCAGCCGGTCGGCCAGAGAGATAGAGGAGCTGCGTGCAGCCGCTCAGGAATCAGGGGCCAGGATCAAAACGCTGGAGTCAGATGCCGACGGACTGCGCGATCAGGTAAAGAAGGCCTCGGCTGCGGAGAATTCAGCCTCCAAGCGTTTCGGCGCCGAGAAAGGCCGTGCGGACAGGCTGACAGAAGAACTCGAGGCGCTCCGCCGCAGCAAGGCAGAGGCTGACAAGGCAGTACAGCGCCTGCGCCAGGAGCTTGCTCAGACCAGGGAGTCTCTTCAGAGTGAACTGAATAAGACGAGGACGGATCTGGAACAGAAACTTTCCGCCTCGGAGTCGCAGCGGAAGAAGGAAGTTCAGGATCTGGAGAACCTTCGCCAGAAAGAGGCAAGGGAACTTCATGAACAGCGTCAGAGGGAGGTCCAGGGCATCCGGTCCAAACATGAGAAAGAGCTGAAAGAGAGCGCCATGACCAGCGCCAGGACCCTGAAGGAGAGAGAAGAGGCCCTTCAGCGCGAACTCACGGACACCAGAGATCAGCTCACGCGGCAGCTTCAGGAGACAAAGACCGAATCTGCCGGGAGGCAGGAAGCCCTGGAAAAGGCAGAGGAGGAGATCAAAAAGCTTCGTTCCCAGTGCGACATCGCAAAGCTGAACGAGGAGAATACCCGCAAAAAACTGACTGCTCTCCAGGCGGATTTTAAAGACAAGCTGGCCGCTGACACTCTGCAGTACCGTGAGCAGGCCGAACAGGCGAAGCAGGAACTGGAGAAGACGCAGGATGAACTCATAAACCTTCAGGAGACGGAAGACAAGCGTCTTCGGGCGGCTGCAAAGGTCCGCGGCACCATGCAGGAACTGATGCAGCAGTACGGACGTTTCGGCCAGTCCCTGGAAGAGGCGGCGGAACAGATGCGCTCGCTGGAAGAATGATAAACGCAAGGGAAAACAAACAGAAAACGCCCTGTAAAAACATTATCTGTACAGTATCGGAAAAACTAAACTAACAGAGCAGAAGACCACAGCAGAAGAGGCCTGAAGTACAGGCCGCAGACAAAAACAGAATAAGTAAAAAGCAGACCTCCTGCAAAAAAAACTGATGGTTTTTGCAGGAGGTCTGTTTTATTGTTGCATTCAATATACTCTGCCGATATTTACCGTACTTGTTTAGATGATACTTTGTTTAGATGATATTTATCGTAAGTATTTTTGATTATATCGAAAGCAATTTCGATATTATTTACTTTTCTTGTTTTTACTGAAATATCTGCATCTGATCAGTCCAGCTTCATATCGCCGTCCTTGATCATGCCCGCGTTGCGGAAAGGAATCGCAATGATGGGAGTGAGGACAGCGGGGAGGACGATGCAGATCAGGATCAGGCCGATCCAGTCCATTCCGGTGATGCCGGCCTTTGTTCCGGCTGCAATATCATTGATCCAGCCGGTGTAGACGCCGATCTGTCCGACCAGTCCGCAGGTTCCCATGCCGGAGGCCACGGGAGCCCCGTTCATCTGCATGCGGAAGACGCAGGTAGCGATAGGGCCGGTGATGGCCGAGGTGATGATGGGAGGCAGCCAGATAAAAGGATTGCGGACGATATTGCCCATCTGCAGCATGGAGGTTCCGATGCCCTGTGAGACCAGTCCGCCCCACTTATTTTCCCTGAAGGACATGAATGCGAAACCGACCATCTGGGCACAGCAGCCTGCGACCGCAGCTCCGCCCGCAAGTCCCGTGAGTCCCAGCGCGGCGCAGATGGCAGCGGAAGAGATGGGGAGTGTGAGGGCGATTCCGACGACGACGGAGACGATGATGCCCATGAGGAAGGGCTGCTGATTGGTCGCCCACATGATGATGGCTCCGACGCTGGCGGCGGCGGCGCCGATGGCGGGAGCAATGAGTGTGGCGAGGCCCACACCTGTGAGGATCGTCACCAGAGGAGTCACCAGGATATCGACCTTTGTCTCTTTGGAAACAGCTTTGCCGATCTCGGCGGCAATGATCGCGATGATGAGTACCGACAGGGGGCCGCCGGCTCCTCCCAGCTCATTGGCGGCTTTTCCGACAGTGACAAGGGAGAAGAGCACCAGAGGCGGTGCCTGCAGGGCGAAACCGATCGCGACCGCCATTGCGGGGCCGCTCATGGAAGAGGCGTGGGCGCCGACATCGACCAGAGCCTGGATGCCCAGCTGGGTGCCCAGAGTATTGAGGATAGTCCCGATCAGCAGGGAGGCAAAAAGACCCTGAGCCATGGCTCCCAGCGCGTCGATTCCGTAGCGCCGTGCCGAGATCTCAATGTTTTTGCGGCGGAGAAAGCTCTCTTTGTTCTTATTTTCCATTTTCTTTTTGAGGTCCTTTCTGAATTCGTCCAAGCAGACGTCAGCGAGCGTTAACAACTTTCCTGACAGCTGTCTTGTCAGGTGTGCTGTCTGCTCCATTATTCAGTCAGATCACTGTTTTGTCAAGAATAACTACTGTTTATTCACTGTATTTTTACAAATACTGTTTTTGCAAATACTGTTTCTACAAAAACTGTTTTTACTTAAGAGAGAAAAAAAGATTAGAGAGAAAAAAAGAAAATCTGTAACTGATTGGAGAGAATCGGGATCATTTTCCAAAAGGGAAGGCGGCATCGGACTTCAAGGAAACAACTTTGATGATAAAAAAAGTAAACTGTGTTTCTATGTTTTACAGAAAGAAACCGACCGGCCTGTGTCCGCCGCGGGCGGAAATTATATTACAAGGGCTGTGTCATGAAAAACGTCCCTTTACTGATAACTGTATGACCAGTAAGTACACGCCCTCGATAGGGAGTATACTGTAACACCGGTAACGAATAGTGGGAGACTTTATTCCGCAGTGTTTGAACAATCCGGGAAAACAGTGTATTATAGAAATCGGTTATTGTTGATGATTTGACAGCCGGTTTTCTGTTATTTTCCGGTTTTTTCAGGCCTTTCTGAGACGAATATATACTGAAACAATTTTACGGAAAAAACCTTGCGGAAACAGAAACAGCCGCCGGGATGACGGGAGCCGGCATTCGCTGAAAAAAAGAGAAAGGAGAGAAGCGCTGACAGCCTTCTTCAGGATCAGATTAGGATCAGATCAGGATCAGATCAGATTCAGGATCAGATCAGGATCAGATCAGATTCAGGATCAGATCAGGATCAGGATCGGATCAGAATCCGGGAAGGGCCCTGGACGGCGCAGTGAAAGATTATGGCAATTCTGGTGACAGGTGGAGCAGGTTTTATCGGGAGCCACACAGTCGTGGAACTGCTCGATGCAGGATACGATGTAGTGATCGCGGACAATCTTTATAATTCGAAAGAGATCGTGATCGACCGCATTGAGAAGATCGCGGGCCGCCGGCCCAAGTTTTATAAACAGGATATCTGCGACAGGGCGGGCCTGGAAAAAATATTCGATGAGGAAAAGATTGATTCTGTGATCCATTTCGCGGGTTACAAAGCAGTGGGCGAATCCACCCGTATGCCTATTGAATATTATCGCAACAATCTGGATTCCACTCTGACCCTCTGCGACGTGATGAGAAAGCACGGCTGCAAAAAGATCGTTTTCTCATCCTCAGCGACAGTTTACGGAGATCCCGCCTTTGTGCCGATCACAGAGGAATGCCCCAAGGGTGTTACGACCAATCCCTACGGAGAGACCAAGTCCATGCAGGAGCGCATCCTGACCGATATCTGGCGTGCGGACAATGAGTGGCGCGTCATGCTGCTCCGTTATTTCAATCCCATCGGGGCACACAAGAGCGGCCTGATCGGTGAGGACCCCAAGGGAATCCCCAATAACCTCCTGCCTTACGTCGCCCAGGTTGCCTCCGGCAAGCTGGAAAAGATCCATGTCTTCGGCAACGATTATGACACGCCCGACGGAACCGGCGTGCGCGACTACATCCATGTCGTAGACCTGGCAAAGGGGCATGTCAAGGCCATCGAGGGCCTTGAGAGACTGGATGGCGTGAATATCTTCAACCTGGGCACCGGCACCGGCTACAGTGTGCTGGACATCATCAAGGCCTTCTCTGCCGCCTGCGGGAAAGATCTTCCTTACGTCATCGATCCCCGCCGTCCCGGCGATATCGCGACCTGCTATTCGGATCCTTCCAGGGCAAAAGAGATCCTGGGCTGGACGGCGGAAAAGAATCTTCAGGATATGTGCGCCGATGCATGGCGCTGGCAGTCACTTAATCCCGACGGATTTGTGGAGGAATGATGGGAAAAACTAAGAAGGTGCTCAGACGCGCGGCGGGAGGACTCCTGTTTTTTGTCCTGCTGGCCGTGATGATTCTGCGTCTTGACGGTGCGCTCAAGCTGATTCAGGAGGACAATCTCTGCCCCCGCTACTATAAGTTTCCGAAAAACACCTTTGATGTCACTTTTCTCGGGGCGTCTTTTGTCATGTACGGAATCTATCCCATGGAACTGTATCGGGATTACGGAATTGCCTCTTATAATCTTTCCACGGGAAATCAGACAATGGAGGCCTCCTACTATCTTGCCAAAGAGTCCATTGAGAAAGATCATCCTGCCCTCATCGTCCTGGACACCAATATGGCGTGGATCGGTGAGGAGACGCTCGAGTCACAGTATATTCACTATATCACGGACACAATGCCTTATTTTTCCCGAAACAGGCTGGATATGATCCGGAATCTTTCCGAGAAAGGGGAAGACCTTCTGCCCCTGTATTTTCCGCTGATCGCCTTCCACAGCAGGTGGGAAGAGCTGACTTATGAAGATGCCCTTCCCCAGGCAAAGGAGATGGAGTACGGCTGCAAGGTGACCGGCAGAGTGGACGCCGCGGAGCCCTTTGACGATCCGGAAAACATGGAGATGGGACTTCCGGAAATTTCACGCAAGTACATCGAGAAGACGATCGAACTCTGCAGGGAGAATGATACGCAGCTTTTGATGATCAGCGTGCCGGTCATAGGAAAAAACAAGTTTTTCGGCCAGGGAGGATATAATCTCAGGTGGACCGCAGCAAATGAGGTGGAGAAGCTGGCAAAGGAAAACGGCGTGCCCTGTGTCAATTATTTCAATGAGGGGAAGACCCTGGGCCTTGACGTAAAAACAGATACATATGACGGAGAGCACTTTAACCGCTGGGGGGCTGCAAAGCTCACCGCTGCGCTCGGAGAATATATTCATAAGAATTTTGACATTCCGGACAGGAGAAAAGAGGGAGGCGCTTACAAGACGATTGCCTCGGATCTGGAAAAATATCCTGTTGTCCGCATGAAGGACTCACTGAACAGGGCTCTGTTTCTGCGTGACTATGCGGCTACACTGGCAAGTGACGCAGGAGGGGCAGACGGGGATGCCGTGAGCGACGCCCTCGTGCTGGTCACTCTGCGGGGACCTGTGGACGGTGAGATCCTGACAAAGGAAGACGCGGGACTATTGCAAAAATCCGGCCTGAAACAGAACCTGAGTCAATGGGAGGGTCATTCCTGGATCGCGGTCATCGACGGGGGCAAGGTCGTTTATGAGAGTGCCCCGAAAGAGGATGATTTCGATGACTCTTATGAAGGAGTCTCAGGAAAGCTCAGGTACAGGGTGTCCAGCGGCAGGGTCGACGAGGAGACGGGAAAGATCCGGACCGACGCCTCCATTATGGTCAATGGACTGGAATACACCTCGGAGAACCGGGGCCTTCATTTCGCCGTGTTTGACAAGACGACCGGAGAACTGATGGATTCCTGCTACATCAATATCCACAGCAGGGCTCTGGACTGCACCCACGATAACCACTGACGCGGCGGGAGGTACAAATGGCATTTTTTTCATGGCAGTTTATTCTGTTTCTGACCTGTTCGCTGGTCATTTATTATTTAGTGCCGGGCAGATTCCAGTGGATGGTCCTGCTGGTTTCCAGTACCTGGTATTATCTCAACGGAGGGAGCCTCCGCACCGTCATCTATGTCCTTGTCACCATTGTCACTACTTTCTTGGGCGCTTATTTCATGGACAGGATCCAGAGCGGCGTGGATGCAAGGCTGAAGGGGAAAAAGGCGGACGGAACGGTCGTCAAGCCCACGAGAGAAGAAAAAAAGCAGTATAAGGCAGAGGGTCAGAAACGGAAAAGAAGAATTCTGATCCTGGTGCTTCTGATCAATTTCGGCATCCTGCTGGTCCTCAAGTACGGCAATTTCTTCGCGGTCAATATGAATGGGCTTCTGTCCGGCCTGGGCGCCCGGCAGCGTCTGCCGGAGCTCCGCTTCCTGCTCCCACTTGGCCTGTCTTTCTACACTTTCCAGACCATGGGCTACCTGATCGACGTCTACAGGGGCAAATATGCCGCGGAAAAGAATATTTTCCGCATGGCGCTTTTCACCACATATTTCCCCTCGATCCTGCAGGGACCCATCAACCGCTATGATGATCTGTCCGGGCAGCTCTTTGAACCCCATAAGTTTGATGACATGCGCTTTCGCGAAGGCATTCTGAGAATGTTGTGGGGCTTTTTCAAAAAGATGATCATAGCCGAGAGGGCGGTCATCATTGTAAACGAGATCTTTGACGGGTTCGTGCAGCATCGCTACCAGGGCTTTACTCTCGTGTTCGGCATCCTGCTCTACGGAGTCCAGCTCTATGCGGACTTCGCCGGAGGAATGGATATCATCTTCGGTGCCTCCGAAATGTTCGGGATCCGCCTTCGGGAAAACTTCCGGCAGCCCTATATGGCACGGAGTATTTCCGAGTTCTGGCAGAGATGGCACATGTCCCTGGGCAACTGGATGAAGGATTACGTATTTTATCCCATCGCCCTCTCCAGGCCCTTCGCCAAGATGCAGAAAACACTGAAAAAGAAGGTGAATCCCTATTTCGGAAAGGTCTTCCCTTCTTTCCTGGCCTCTTTTATGGTCTTTATCCTGGTGGGTATCTGGCACGGCGCCAACTGGAAATTTGTCTTTTACGGCATTTACCAGGCGACTTTTGTCTCCACGGAGACGCTGTTTGAGAAACCCTATGCCGATATGCGTAAATTTTTCCATGTGCGGGAGGAAGCGGCCGGCTGGAAGCTGTTTCAGATGATCCGGACACTGACCATCCTGTCCTTCGGCCGTTTTGTAGACGTTGTGCCCAATATGGACGATGTGATCAGGGTCATAAAGGCTGTCTTTTCCAAATTCAACCCCTGGATCTTCTTTGACGGCAGCCTGTACGAGCACGGTGTGAACGAGACCAATTTCAATCTGATGGTCCTGCTGATCATTCTGATGGCCGTTGTGGATGTCATCAATGAGAGAGGAAAGACAGTGCGCGGCGTGATCGCCCGTCAGCAGTTCCCCTTCCGGTGGGCGGTTTATCTCACAGCTATTGCGGCGGTGGCCGTCTTCGGAATGTACGGGCCGGGGTTTGACATGGCCAGCTTCATTTATGCTCAGTTCTGACGGCTGCTGAACAGGTTCAGAATATAAGACATCTTTCTCTAAAGATGCCGGAATCAAAAGGTGGGAGAAGACCTGGCGCCTTATCCGTCTTTTGACCTTTACATCATCAAACATGCGGAATACATATGTGGATTGCCGCGAAAGGCTGAGTGTGACGATATGAGAAATATACTGGAGTATCTCGAGGAGACATGCAGAAGAGTGCCCGACAGGGATGCTTTTATCTGTGAGGGTGACCGCATCTCCTTTTCGGAACTCAGGCGAAGAGCCTTCGAATACGGGATGAAGCTGGCGGAGCGGGCCGGCGGAGTCCGCAACCGGCCGATCTGTGTGATCGGAGAGCGTGAGATCGACGCCCTTGTGTGCATGCTGGGCTGCGTCTACAGCGGCAATTATTACGTGCTGGTCGATGCCTCACTGCCGGACGGCCGCATAGAGGCAATGCTGGAGTCGGTGGATTTTCTCGGTGCGGTCAGCTGCAGCGGGAAGGCTTATCATGTCCCCGGGCTGGTCTTTTCCGATGTATATCATGAGGACACAGAGGATGGCTCCTCCGAAGGGGCTGACGGATGCGGCCCCTATACTGGCGGGGAGACAGACCGGGCTGTGCGCTCGATCATAGAGAGGACCTGTTCCTTCGACCCCCTGTACGGGGTCTTTACATCAGGAACGACAGGGGTTCCCAAGCTTGTCGTAAAGAGCCATGCCTCTATGATCAGCTTTATCGAAGACTTTACGGAGATGTTCGACATCGATGAGAACGAGGTGCTCGGCAACCAGTTTCCTTTTTATTTTGACGCTTCGACCAAAGATTTGTACTGCTGCCTGAAATGCGGGCTGACTGTCCACATCATCCCCAAACAGTTCTTCTCTTTTCCCCAGCTGCTGCTCAATTATCTGATTGAGAACCGGATCACCACCATTATCTGGGTGCCGTCCGCCCTCTCTCTGGTGGCAAACGGCGACGGACTGGAGACGATCGGAGTCCCTCAAACGGTCAGCAAGGTCTTTTTCGTAGGGGAGCAGATGCCTGTCAGGCAGCTGAATTACTGGAAGAGGCATATGCCGGAGACGCGTTTTATCAATATCTACGGCTCGACAGAAGTGGCAGGCAACTTTTTGTACTACATCTACGAGGACATGCTGCCCGACGACCAGAGGCTGCCTACAGGCAGGCCTTTCCCCAATACAAAGGTCTTTCTGCTGTCAGAGGACGGACAGCTGATCACTCAAAGCGGAAGAGAAGGGGAAATATGTGTGGTCGGCGACACGCTTTCGCTGGGCTACTACGGAAACAGGGAGATGACCGACAAGGTTTTCGTGCAGAATCCCCTGGTCGGATATCGTGAGACCATGTACAGGACCGGGGACATGGCTGTGTACGATGAAAAAGGAAATATCGTGTGGGCAAGCCGGAAGGATTTCCAGATCAAGCATATGGGATACCGGATTGAACTCAGCGAGATTGAGATTACTCTCGGCGCCGTCCCCGGAATAGAGGAGTGCTGCTGCTCCTATGACCCGGATAAAAAGAAAATCCTTTTCTATTACACCGCTGCCTCAGACATGAAGAAGGAGATTGGAAAACAGGTCAGGGCGAAACTGCCCAAGTACATGTTCCCGTCCAAATATATCCGGCTGGACAGCATGCCCCACAACGCAAACGGAAAAATAGACAGGAAAAAACTCGCGCAGCCGGGACAGTAAGACTTCTGAAAACAGGACCGGAAAAAGCCTGCGCAGCCGGGACAGCAGGTTTCTGAAAAACATTCCGGCAGACCTTGCCAGGAGATACGTAGATTCTCCGGCCCGGCCGCGGGGAAAGAGAAATTCATTAAAACCACAGCTTCCTTTGCGGGCAGGCAGAATTAATGACCACGAAAAAATGAACAGAAAAAACGGGCTGCCCGAAAGCATCCCGGATGGAGAAAACAACTATGGATGAAAACAGAGCGGAACTGATGGAAATACTGGAAGAGACCAGACCGGAGATTGATTTTGAGACCGAGACAGCGCTGATCGATGATCAGCTGCTGGATTCCTTTGACATTATCTCCATCGTCAGTGAGATCAACGATGCTTTCGACATCAGTATTAATGTCAATGACCTGCTTCCGGAGAATTTCAATTCGGTAGACGCGATCCTTGCCCTGATCAGAAAACTGCAGGAGGAATAAAAAACTGCAGGAGTGATAAAAAACTGCAGTGACAAAAACTGTCTGATGTGCCGCGGAAGATGCTGCCCAATGGGCAGCCCTCATCCGACACGCAAGACTCGCAAGCGGGTCTTGAATCCGGAGATTTGCAGCGCGGGGCAGTTCAAACCCCTGCCGTTCAGCTTTCGCTGATCAGTTTTTTCTTGAGGAGGTCAAACTCTTCCTGAGACAGATCTCCCTTGTCCCTGAGTTCCGCAAGCTTCCTGATTTCATCGGCAATACTGACGGAAGAGCTGCTCTCTGCGGGGCTGTGGTCCCCGAAGATATCGGTCTTGACGAAGGCGGAAGAAGCACTGTGCTCCTTGTTTTTCCGGACATAGGGCATGAGCGTCTGCATAGCCCTGCGCATTTTTTCGGTGTCTCTGAGAAAATATGTCACGTGCAGGACTTCTCCGTCACGGGTGGAAAGCTGGACCAGGCCGTTGACCAGACGGGCAGGGGCAGAGACAGAGCGCACATCCGTGATATCCTCGTAGGAATATGTCCTGCGGCCTATGCGGAGACAGTTGTCCAGAAAGACTGCATTTGGCGTTGTATAAGTTCCTTCAATGACAATTTTCATATTGATTCCTTTCGTGCTTAATCGACCGCAACAGTGACCCATACAGTAGAGTATAGCATAGTGGATGCGTCACAGTAACGGCATTTTTATTCAGTGGAGTAGATAATGGATCGAATATCGGGGATCAGGACCGGTAAGATGTTTTATTTGCCGGATTCTATTTCAAAAGATCTGCTTCTGAACAGATTTTGGGAAGAATATATCAGGATTTTCTTTATCGATATCGAAGAGGATGATTTTTATATTCTCTACGAGAGGGAGGCGGATCCTGTCATTACGGAGCTTGCTCAGAAGGCGGGAAGTTATTCCGAATTCAATCATATGACCAGCAGTGTGTTTCCGGACCCGGAATATGCCTTCTGGCTGGAAGAGGAGGCGGGTCTGCCTCATGTGTCTGAGACGCTGAAAACAAAGGATTTTTATAATTTTGCCTTCCCCACCAGGGAGGATAACAAGTGGATGAGCCTTGAGGTCCGCCTTCTGGAAAAGAGGGGGGACAAGCCTGTCTACGCCATGATCGGCCAGCCCGGGCCGGAGCGCGAAATGAGGGAGGAACCTTTATTTGCGGTTGAAAACGGGATTTTGGCGCAGGTGGCGAAAGTCTATAAGGATACTCCGGAGAACAGGAGTGCCTGGGAATCCCGCTATCTGGATGTCCTGAAAAAAGATGCTGTCGGCCTTTATGAGATCAATTTCACCAGGTATGAGATTCTTTCGGGAAAAACCACCAATCAGGATATGTTCTACACAGCTCCCGGTATGGAAATACCCGGTCCGCTGGATGTTCATCTCAGGAGCTGGCGGGAGAGAATCGTGGAGACCGGCGACCGCGAGTATTTTGATTCTATCATGAACCGGCAGAACGTTCTGGACCGCTTTTCCGAGGGGAAGAGCGATTATGATTTTTCCTACCGCATCCTGGACAGAAACGGAAAGCCCTATTATCTGAGGGAGAGCATCCTGCTCACACAGGATGAGAATACCGGTGAAGTGGTCGGTGTCTTTGTCCTGCGCGATATTACCGCGCAGAAGCAGGTCGAAGAGGAGAGTGACCGCAGGAAACGAATGATCTCGGCCCTCTCCCGGGATTATACAACCGCTTTTCTGGTCAATCTGGAATCGGACAGTTACGTGATCTACCGGCGCAACGAAACGGTTATGAGAAAGTATTCTGACTGCTTTGTGCCTTCTTATGCCGATACAGTCGATGCCTTTGTGGAGAAAGGCGTTTTTCACCAGGACCAGGAAAAATTCATACATTTTCTCCGCCCGGATGTTCTTCGCAGAAATATGGAAGGGAAGGAGGTCTTCACCTTTATCTTCAGAACACAGGGCAGCGGCGGAGCGATTTACCAGCAGGCGAAGATCGTCAGGACCGGAACCTTGGATACACCGCTGAGTGAACTGATCATCGGATTCGCGGATAAGACGGAGGAGAAGCGCAGCGAGGAACAACAGCGGGTCCTTTTGGAAAACGCGCTGGAGCGCGCGACAAACGCAGACAGGGCCAAGAGCATATTTCTGACTAATATGTCCCATGATATACGGACACCTATGAACGCAATTCTGGGATTCACCCATATTGCCATGGGACATCTGGATGAAAAGGAGCGGGTGCTTGACTGCCTGCACAAGATCATAGATTCCAGTGATCATCTGATGAATCTGATCAATAACGTCCTGGATATGAGCAGGATCGAGAGCGGACGGCTGGAGCTGCACGAAGTGAATGCCGACCTGAATGATACCATCACCTATGTACGCAGCGCGCTTCTTCCACAGATTCGTGAGAAAAAACAGGATTTTGTGGTCTGCATTGACTCCGTGAGTGGAATGAAATACAGGTTTGACCCTCTGGTTTTCCGCCAGCTCCTTCTGAATCTGCTGGGAAATGCCGTGAAATATACAGGTCCCGGAGGAAAGATATCGCTGGAGATTGCGGAAGAAGCGCCGGCTCCTGCCGGCTATGCCTCGATTTCAATCAGGGTGCGGGACAATGGGATCGGTATGAGCCGTGATTTTGTCGCGCGTATTTTTGAGCCTTTTGAGAGAGAAAATAATTCCACCCTGAGCCGGGTGCCCGGAAACGGACTCGGCATGGCAATCTGCAAAGGAATCGTGGAGGCCATGGGAGGCACGATCGATATACAGACGGAGCAGGGAAAAGGGACGGAGATCATCATCCATCTCTTCCTGCATCTGCAGGAAAAAGATGACCTGTTTCTGCCTTCCGATCTGCTGAGCGGGACGGATTCCGTGGCAGGCGGAGGAAGCCGGGGCGCGGATACCGCACCGGACTTCGACAGCTCATACAGGGCGGAGCACGGGACAGATCCGGCTAAAGAACCGGATAAAGAAGATAAAGAAATAGAAGAAACTGTTCCCGGTCAGATTCCCAAGAAGGGAGAACGGGACCTTTCGGCAAGAGAACTTTTCGTGGAACTGGATCCCCGCGGCAAGAGGATTCTTGTGGTGGAGGACAATGAACTCAATATGGAGATCGCCTGTGAGATACTGCGGGAAGCAGGATTTGAAACTGACTGCGCCGTGAACGGCCGCGAGGCGGTGCGCAAGGTAGCCGTTTCCCGGAAGGGATATTATGACGTGATCCTGATGGATGTGCAGATGCCCGTTATGGACGGCTATGAGGCGACAGCCAGAATCAGGGGAATGCAGGATCTGGATCACGCGGGGATTCCCATCATCGCAATGACAGCGAATGTGTTTGAGGAAGATATGCGCAAATGCCTTGAGGCAGGCATGGATGCCTTTATCGCAAAGCCTGTGGACATACAGACGATCATCCGCACACTCACTCCGGTCCTTCAGGCACATGGAAGGATCAGAGCGCGTCAGAAGTGAGGGTGCGGGCCGCGCTGCAGGCACTGGCATGAACAGAAGTACTCGAAACAACATTTCATGAATAAGAAAGGGTTTGTGATGAAGAGCTTTGTGAAAAAATGGAAAAATCTGCTGATGATTTCTTTCCTTTGCGCGGCTGTGGCTCTGAGCACAGGATGCGGAGGAAAAAGCTCCGGCAGTGTGGAACAGACTGAGCTGCCTGTGGTCGAGGAATCGGTCGAAGAACAGGAAACTCAGGAAAATCAGTCTGCGGACAATACGGAGTATGAGTCCGGGGGGGAGGAAACAAACAACTCATCCGGGGATGAAAGCGGATGGGGAGAAGACGGTTACACAACCGACGGAGAAACATACGGAGATGACACTTACTCAGATGAAAACGAAGGCGAAGAAGAGCAGGACTGGAATGCATCCGATGACGGTGAAGACTACTCAGGAGACGACAGCTATTCTGTAGCCGATGACGATGAAGGCGGGGATACAGACCCGGAAGACAGCGGGTATAATGAGCAGGAGAACGGATCCGGCAGCGGCAATAAAGACCGGGATTACGGAGATGAATATGAGGGAAGTGGCGGAGAGATCAGCGAGAACGGCGTCTACACCACCAAAGAGGACGTTTCACTTTATCTCCACACCTACGGCAGACTCCCCAACAATTTCATGACCAAGAAGGAAGCGAAGAAGCTGGGATGGTCCAGGGGTTCTCTCGAGGAATATGCTCCGGGAATGTGCATTGGAGGAGACTCGTTCGGCAATTATGAGAAAATCCTCCCTAAAGGCAACTACCACGAGTGTGATATCAATACCCTGGGGAAGAATAGCAGAGGAGCGGAAAGACTGGTCTTTTCGGATGACGGCAGGATATACTATACAAATGACCACTACAGGTCTTTCACCCTTTTATATGAAAAATAGTAAACGCCGGACTGTTTTATGGAAGAAATTTTGTGGAAGAATTGTAATTTTATAGAAAAAATTTAATAGAAGATTTTTTAATAGAAGGTTTTAATAGAAGGTTTTAATAGAAGAATTTTAACAGAAGGCTTTTAACAGAAGATTTTTATTATGGAAGAAACAGAGGAAAAAACGTTTTTGACAGAAGCAGTTTTCCAACAGGGCGGTCGTTTTCCCGATCAGCCTTATGAGAGGTGATTATGGAAGAATATGTTGTGGACTTTTCCGGTGTAACAGATAAAGAATCCTTTCATGCGTGCCTGAAAAAGTCGCTTCCTCTGCCGGAATGGTATGGGGAAAATCTCGACGCGCTTTATGACTCGTTGACAGAACTGGACGATGCATGTATCTATTTTAAAAACTGCGGGCAGGCAGCAGCAAGCCTCGCCGATTATTATAACAGTTTTTTAAATGTCATTGCGGACGCCCAGATGGAGGTTCAGGGGCTGTTCTGCTTCCTGGAAGACAAGGCCGGGGGAGATGCTCTGAAAAATGCTCTGAATGCTCTTTCCGCAGACGGAGAGGAGGCTTGGGACATGGAATCCGGTGAGGAGGATGACGACTTGGGCCGGGACCCCGGAGAGGAGGCTTGGGGCATGGAATCCGGTGAGGAGGATGACGACTTGGACCGGGACCCCGGAGAGGAGGCTTCAGGCGTGGAATCCGGTGAGGATGACGACTTGGACCGGGATCCCGATGAAGAATGAGGAATCCGGAATGAATAAGGAAAAGAGAACTTTGATCATAACAGATATACACGGATGTTATGACGAATGCAGAGCTCTTCTGGAAAAAATGTCTTTCGATGAAGAGACCGACACGCTCATTAACCTTGGGGATACCATTGACAGAGGACCGATGATTTACGAGACATTTCTTTACCTGCGCGGTCTGAAGGAGCGGATGGGTGAAAGATGTATCCTGATCAGAGGCAATCATGAGCAGATGATGCTCGATGCCGTTGAAAACGGCGGCAGGGACAAGGACTTGTGGTACTATAACAGCGGTGAGAAGACGGTCTACGCTTTTCTTCATCATAAGCACAGGATTCAGGAATATCTTGACTGGTATCTTGAAATGCCTTATTATCACGTAACTGACAGCTTCAACTGCGTTCATGCCTGTCTCAAAGATCCCGATCCTCTGAAGAACACGATCGATACGCTGATCTGGGGAAGGGATACGGACTACAGCGGAAAACTGGTTCTGACCGGCCATACGCCCTATAAGGGCCCGCTCTATTTTCTGGGAGAGGATGTCGGAATGATCCGCGAGAATGTCTGGACAGTTCTTCCCCCGACCGGCATGATCGCTCTGGATACAGGCTGTGTCTACGGGTACAGGCTCACGGGAATGATCATACGGGAGAATAATTCCTTTTTAGTTTGTTCAGTTGCATCAGGTGTGAAAAAATGATATGATGCCCCATGCAAAAGGGGGTGGAGTGATAGAATGTCATCAAATACAAAAAAGGAAAAGACAAGCGAGAAGACGAAAGAGATGAGTTCTTCCGTAAAAAAGAAAGTCATCAGGAAGCCGGGTCTGATCCGGAACCTGCACGCGCTCGGAGCTGTGCTCACTCTCGTCCAGGCGATCACAGCGGCTCTTTTTATTTATTTAATGAACGGGACGGGCATGATTCCCTGGAAATATGTCCTGATGACGTTCGGCGGACTGGCGGCGCTGGTCCTGATCGCTGTCCTGCTGGTCAGTATACGCAACCGGACAACGAGAATTATAGCTGTTGTGCTCAGTATTCTTGTGATTTCCGTACAGCTGGTCGGGAGCACTTACCTGTACAAGACGATGAACCTGCTCAAGAGCTCTGAGAATTCTTATAAAGTAGATACGCTGGATGTCGTCATACGCAGCGACGATCCCGCGGAGACGATCAAAGATACTGCAGATTATTCTTTCGGCATCGTTGATGACCTCAGCAAAGATGAAAAGACAGCCCTGCAGCAGAGTCTGACCCGGAAGACCGGCAAGAAAATTGAATTCAGGGAATACAGCACTGCGTCGGAGGCGGTCAAGGCTCTATTGGTTGACAAGGAAGTAGACGTCATTGTATACCGCGAGGCATATGGCCCGATCCTGGAGGAAGTGGTGGATTCTTTCTCAACCGGTACAAGGGTGATCGATACACATGAAATCCGCACAGAACTGGCTTACGAGTATGTCGAGCCCGGTGAATCCTTTAATCTCCTGATCAGCGGTATCGATGTCAAGGGAGACATCTCCCAGAACAGCCGCAGCGATGTCAATATCATTGTCACTATCAATCCCAAGACGAAAAAGATCCTCATGACCAGCACTCCCCGTGACTTTTATGTGGAGATTCCCGGGGTCACGAACGGGCAGCGCGACAAGCTCACTCATGCAGGTATCTATGGTGAGGATGCCTCGATCAGAACACTTGAGGCGCTGTACGGAATCGACATCACAAATTACGTCCGCGTTAATTTTACGACCCTGATCGATATTGTGGACGCGATCGACGGAGTGGACGTCTGGTCGGATTATGAATTCGAATGCTATACAGACTCCGAGGTCTATATCAACAAGGGCTGGAACCATCTCAACGGGCGTCAGGCCCTGGCGTTCTGCCGTGAGAGGTTCAGCTTCCCCGACGGCGACAACCAGCGAGGCAGGGACCAGGAGGCTGTTCTCAAGGCGATCATAGAAAAGGTGATGTCACCTGCGCTGATCGTAAATGCCAACGCCCTGATCGAAAGCATGCACGGCTCATTCCAGACCGACCTTCCTGAGTCAAAGATCGCGGAGCTGATCAACCAGCAGCTGTCGGAGGGAACCGACTGGCTGATCCTGCGGCAGGCAGCCGCCAGCGGCGAGGGCGGTCTGAGATACACTTACTCGGCGGGAATGGCATCCACGACAGAACCGGATTGGTACAGCGTGAAAAAGAACGCAGCGCGTATCATGAGTATACTGGAGGAAGAACCGGACATTGAGTGAGGAGCATAGATCAGAGAATAAAGATCAGAGCAGAATAAAGATCAGAGCATAAAGATCAGCTGAAATGATAAAGATCAGCTGAAATAAAGATAATTTTGCGGCGGCAGGATCCGGCTGGATCCTGCCGCATTTCTTCTTTACTCCGCAATTACCTGCCGCTTAAAACAGTAGTGGGACATACGCGAAAAAAAGAAACCCGCATCCGTCTCGCAGGACTCGCGGGCGGGTCCTTGATTTGTACGATACAGCCCATGTAATGTGAAAAAAATAATCCGGCCAGGGCCAGATGTCATTTGACTGATGATCTGTACCGAAGCCGGATTTATGATCCTGATAATAATAAATATGCAGTTTGAAGAGACATCCGATCAATGGATGGGATCACTGCTGGGTGCGCAGGGGACGCAGGGCAGGGGCTCTGCGGCGGCCGCCGATAAATGTAAATTCAAATCTGTACACCAGGATATAGGTGAACAGGAAAAACGCGAACGCGATCACTACATCTGAGAAGGAATGCTGTTTGATAAACATTGTTGACAGAGTGATCAACAGGCCGAGGACAGTGGTGACAGCCCTCCAGAAGCCGCGCACACGTGCGGAGTAAAGCTTTCCGGTATCGGTCTTCCAGTTCCACTGCCACATGGCAGCTACGACAGCCAGACTGTTGAATACGTGAATGCTGGGAGTGAGGTTGGTGGGTGTGTCCGCCAGATACAGCATTCCGACCATCCGGGTGAAAACATTGTCCACCGGCATTGTCTCCGGTCTCAGCAGATGGATGTTGGGGAAAACTACTGACACTATGATGAAAACCGTCATTCCGATCGCCAGAACCGTACACAGCTTGTGATAAGCCTCCTCATTGACCATCAGGAGGAAGAGGATGGCGCATGTCACATAAGGGAACCACAGCAGATAAGGAATGACGAAAACCGGAACAAAGGGAATCACATCGTCGACGACTGTGTGGATCACTGTGTAATGAAGCCTGTTCCACTGCTCGATCAGCATAAAGGAAACCATGTAGGCGAGCATGTAGCAGATCATGGGGGTCAGCACCTTGATTTTTTCAGGAGGAAGGATTTCCGGGAGAAACCTCTTTCCTGCAGAAAGGACCCTGCCTGCGCCTGATACTGCTGTATTTGTATTGTTATTTGTATTGTTTTTTTCTACTTTTCTCTTTCTAATAATATATCTGACCATATTGTACCCTCACGGCTGTCTGCCGCAATTAAGTGTGATGAAAGCAGCGTGTTTCTTCGCGCATCCAGCGCACAAAGCGATATTATCGCCAAAAACACCGGTTGGCAAGAGGAAAAACCAATAATTAATAAATATTTCACGTATTTTAAACGCTTTTAAATGAGTTTCACTGTATTTTGAGCATTTTTACGGGCCTTCCGACAGCTCTCTGACATAGAAATGTCGTTACTGTCCACGCCCCCTCGAAGTGCGTGGACATGTAACGCTGCGTGCGGCGATTCCAATGCGCATATGCGCTGCCGCGCGCCGTACAACTCGGGTTTTGCGCGAAAAAGCCGCGCAAAACACCTCGAATTTCAGGCGGGTCTGTAACGAAATGTCTTATCCCTTCAATCGGGAACGGAGGCGGAGACGAGGCAGAACCTGCATCCGTCCCCTGGAAAAGGGAGGCGAAGACAAGGCCGAACCTGCATCCATCCCCTGGAGAACGGAGGCGAAGACGAGGCAGAACCTGCATCCGTCCCCTGGAAAACGGAGGCGAAGACGAGGCCGAACCTGCATCCGTCCCCTGGAAAAGGGAGGCGAAGACAAGGCAGAAAGCGGACAAAAATGCCTTTTTCCGGACCGGGAACCGCATGATTTGTAACATATTATCTATAGAGAGTATTATAAAAGCACAATGTTTATGTTTTTTTATACTTGCGAAATGAAATGGTTCTTGCTATATTCTTCATTGTGGCTGTTCAAAACTCTATATTTTGACAGAAATAGTTTTTTAGGGAAAACACATTATCATATATCTATATCCATAAGTTCTAAATCTATAAGTTCTATATCTAAATGTGTGTCAGGAGGAAGTAAATGTATTCGATTGAAGAAGTAAGAAAAGTCGATCCGGAAATCGCCGCCGCGATTGAGCAGGAAGTTCAGCGTCAGAATGATCATATCGAACTGATCGCATCTGAGAACTGGGTCAGCAAAGCGGTCATGGCTGCCATGGGAAGTCCTCTCACAAACAAGTATGCGGAAGGTTATTCCGGCAAGCGCTATTACGGCGGCTGCCAGGTGATCGATGTTGTGGAGACGCTTGCAATCGAGCGCGCCAAGAAGCTTTTCGGCTGCACTTATGCGAACGTACAGCCTCATTCCGGTGCCTCCGCAAATCTTGCGGTCGAGTTTGCTATTCTGAAGCCCGGGGATACTCTGATGGGTATGAACCTCAATCAGGGCGGACACCTCACACACGGCAGCCCCGCGAATATCTCGGGCACATATTACAATATTGTACCTTATGGAGTAGATGAGAACGGTTTCATCGATTATGACGAGCTCAAGAGGATCGCTGTTGAGACAAAGCCCAAAATGATCATCGCAGGTGCTTCCGCATACTGCAGGACCATTGATTTCAAGAAGTTCCGCGAGGCGGCTGATGCCTGTGGAGCAGTACTGATGGCTGATATCGCTCATATCGCGGGTCTCGTTGTCGCCGGCCTTCATCCGAGTCCCTTCCCCTATGCGGATGTCGTGACGACCACTACCCACAAGACCCTGCGCGGACCCAGAGGCGGCCTGATCCTGGCTATGGAGGAGACTGCCAAGAAATACAACTTCAACAAGTGCGTCTTCCCCGGCACACAGGGCGGCCCGCTTGAGCACGTGATCGCAGCTAAGGCCGTCTGCTTTAAAGAGGCTCTGGATCCTTCTTTCAGGACTTACCAGGAGCAGATCGTCAAAAATGCCGCGGCACTTTGCGCAGGCCTGCAGAAGAGGGATGTGGAGATCGTTTCCGGCGGCACAGACAACCATCTGATGCTGGTGGATCTCACCAAAGAGGACCTGACAGGCAAGGAAGTCGAGAAGTGGCTTGATGAGGCACATATCACAGCCAACAAGAACACAATCCCCAACGAACAGCGCTCTCCTTTTGTGACCAGCGGTATCCGTCTGGGAACACCTGCGGCGACCACCCGCGGTCTGGTTGAGGAAGACATGGACAAGGTAGCCGAGGCAATTGCCCTTGTCATCAAGAACAAAGAAGACGGCATTGAGCCCGCGAAGGCACTCATCGCCGAGATCACAGCCAAATACCCTCTGAACTGACCGGGACTGATCACGGCCGTGCCTGTCACGAACCTGAACTGATCCTACGGTGTACAGACACAGACCTGTTTTGTCCGCAGGAAACTCAAAAAAGTCGGAACAGAGACCTTATATAGTCAGAATAAAAATAAAGATGCAATAAAGACCAGGCGGCACCATGGAAGGTGCCGCCTTTTTTATGACACAGCCTGTGAAATGTATTTTCCGCCTTATGGTGGACACGGTACGGTCCGGGGGGGGAGAGAGGACGGCGTGACCGCCTCTGCTCTATTGACACAGGCCTGTGCAATATGGTTTTTCGCCTTGCGGCGGACGCCTGCCCTGTAATGTCTTTTAAAGAATACTCGTAGACAATTGTATGTAAATATCTGAAAAAAGTGACAATTTACATAAAAAACGAAAAATTAATTGACAAATATAGGGCTTCTGGCTATAATATACACATAAAGTACTTCAAGAAAAGGTGACGAGAAGCTCACCGATCATTCTTCAATATCAGTTTAAAGATGTCCGCAGAGACAGGATTCGGATATAAGATCAGTCTCAAAGGACTGGTCAGACGGGAACTGTTCCAAAGAGCAGTTCTGCAGAATCAATTAAAGGCAGCCTTAGCTGACCTGTTGATTCTCAAATTTTTCCGATCCCTCAGCAGACATTCGGATAATTGATCAGGAAGAGGAAAGGAAGGTACATACGCCACCGGAAACAGTTAAGTCACAACTTAAAGCAGTTACAATTGAATATTTTCCGCAATTGAGTACACAATGAGAAGTGATGAATTACAGCATCGGATATTTTGAAGGATAAGGTCACAATCCATTGGGTGCACCGGACGAATAAAAACCCGACATAATCGGATTCGGAAACCGGAAAAGTGCAGGATGGGAACAAGGATGGAACAGTCCTTTTTCGGATCATCACACTGATCAGATAGTAGATGAAGAGGTTGAGAGGTAAGTTTCGAAAGGATAGCTTTCAGTGAGAATTGAACCTGTATCTGGAGAAAGCACAATATGTGCAGCAGAATCTGAAGCGTACATCACAGTACAATCAGTACAAAAGTGAAGAGGAAAGAGAGCGGAGAGCCAGACAAAAAGGAGGATAGTCCATTGGATGGTGTTTTCTGAGGAAGAGTGTTCGTTGCAGTAAGCCCGTTGGAAAAGACGGCAGATGAATACTCTTCCTTGTTTTTGTTTTTTTTTTTTATCATATTGGTTGCCATGGGCGAGTGCCCGCAAAATAAAACGGAAGCGGCCGGGGCCGCCTCCGAAATGAAACAGATTAAATTGAGTTTATAAGATTCTGAATGTAAAAGGACTGAGAATGTGAGACTGCCGGCAGGCAGTTTTTTTATTGGTATAGCGGTTGATCTGCCGGTCTGCCCTGCAGCTGATTCCGTGCGGCAGGCCGCCTCTGCACCGGTGTCTTTTCTTATCTTTTACCGGAGAAGAGCTTCCTTCTTTTACCGGAAAAGATATTTTATTCTTACCGGAAAAGATATTTTATTCTTACCGGAAAAGAACTTTAATTTTTACCGGAAAAGAACTTGAGGAGGCCGCGCCTTCTCTTCTTTCCGGAGGAGGTCCTGCGTGCTCTTTCTGTTCTTTTTTTGGATGAGGCGGGCTCTTCAGTGCCGGGCACACATCCGATCGAAGCGTTGTCGCTGTCGATATCCGGCGCGAGCTCCATGGCGGTTCTCTCGGCGGTGATCCGGTCCTGATCCTCTGCTGCGGCATCGCCGGGAGTGCCGGCCAGCTGACCGTTTTTCTTTTTGACCATATTTTTCTGGGCGGTCGCCAGCATCAGCTTGATGCGGTTCAGCTGGTTTACTTCGCTGGCACCGGGATCATAGTCGATCGCGGCGATATTGGCCAGAGGGTATTCCCTGCGGATCGCCTTGATGACGCCCTTGCCGACCACGTGGTTGGGCAGGCAGCCGAAGGGCTGGATGCAGACGATGTTCTCCACACCGTCTTTGATCAGTTCGATCATCTCACCGGTGAGGAACCAGCCCTCGCCGGTCTCGTTTCCGATGGAGACGATCGGCTCGGCATACTCGACCAGCTTGTAAATGCTGGCGGGCGCCTCAAAGTGGACGCTCTTTTCATAAGCTCTGTAAATGGGCTTTAAGGCGGCTTCAATAGCCTTTATACCCAGAGTGCTCTTCTGTGCCGTCTTCTTGCTGGTACCCAGGTGCTCAGCCTTGTAGACCTGATTGTAGAAGCAGTACAGCATGAAGCCCATCAGATCAGGGACAGTGGCTTCAGCTCCCTCCTGCTCAAGCAGGTCGACCAGGTAATTGTTTGCAGCAGGGGCATACTTGACCAGGATCTCGCCGACGATGCCTACACGGGGACGGCGCTCTTCCCGGATCGGGATGGAGTCGAAGTCTTCGATCATCTTAACAGCCAGGCGCTGGACTTTGGGAAGGTTGAGTCCGTTCGTCTTGGTCAGAAAATCGGTGCATATCTGCAGCCATTTCTGATGTTTGGCTTCAACATGGCCTTTTTTGAGTTCATAGGGACGCATGCGGTAGACGCAGCGCATCATGACGTCGCCGAAGACGATGGCGTAGGCGGCACGGGTGATGATCTTGAGGTTCAGTTTGAAGCCCGGATTTTCTTCCAGACCTGACATGTTGACGGAGACTACCGGGATCTGGCCCATGCCCGCCTTGGTGAGCGCGCGGCGGATAAAGCCCACATAGTTGGAAGCCCGGCATCCACCGCCTGTCTGGGTCATCAGGACGGCTGTCCTGTCCAGGTCGTATTTGCCCGAATCCAGAGCCTCCATGATCTGGCCGACCACGAAGAGGGAAGGATAACAGGCGTCGTTGTTGACATATTTGAGTCCGAAGTCGACTGCCCGGCGGTTGTCGTTGGGCAGAACCACGAGATTATAGCCGCAGGCCCGGATCGCCGGCTCCAGAAGCTCGAAGTGGATCGGTGACATCTGAGGGCAGAGGATCGTGTAGTTTTTGCGCATCTCAACGGTGAAAGGCACTTTTTTGATCGCTGTCGAGCGGATTTTCCGCTTTGTATTCTTTTCGTCGCGGATGCGGATGGCGGCGATCAGTGACCGCACCCGGATGCGGGCGCTGCCCAGATTGTTGACTTCATCGATTTTGAGGCAGGTGTAGATCTTGTCGGAGCCTGCCAGAATATCATTGACCTGATCCGTGGTCACGGCATCGATGCCGCAGCCGAAGGAATTGAGCTGGATCATCTCCAGGTCGTCCCGCAGGCGGACATAGTTGGCCGCCGCGTACAGGCGCGAATGATACATCCACTGATCCAGGACGGTGATCGGCCTGTCCGGGGTGGACAGGTGGGAGATGGAATCCTCCGAGAGAACCGCGATACCGTAGGAGGTGATCATCTCAGGGATGCCGTGGTTGATCTCCGGATCGATGTGGTAGGGGCGTCCCGCCAGAACGATTCCCTTGACATGGTTTTCCTCCATGAATTTAAGGACTTCTTCGCCCTTTTTGCGGATATCTATGCGGGACTGCTCAAGCTCCTCCCAGCCGGCCTGGCAGGCGGCGCGGATCTCCTCAGCGGGGATATCGGCGCCGAACTCTCTCTCCATAGCTTCCGTGATGGTGCGGACGCTGGTAAAGGCCATGAAAGGATTGCGGAATTTCACTTTGCCGTCCGTGATCTCCTCCACGTTATTGCGGATGTTTTCCGGATAGGAGGTGACGATCGGGCAGTTGTAGTGGTTGTCCGAAGAGGCAAACTCTGTGCGCTCATAGAAGAGGGAAGGATAGAAAATAAAATCCACCCCTTTTTCGATCAGCCACATGACATGTCCGTGAGCGATCTTGGCAGGATAGCAGGCGGACTCGCTGGGGATTGACTCTATGCCCATTTCGTAGATCCGGTGTGTCGAGAGCGGCGAGAGCACTACGCGGAAGCCCAGCTTCGCGAAGAAAACAGCCCAGAAGGGATAGTCCTCGTACATGTTCAGGACACGGGGGATACCGACAGTGCCTCTGGGCGCCTGGTCCGCGGGCAGCGGACGGTAGCCGAAGATCCTGCCGAGTTTGTATTTGTAGAGATTGGGCATGTTGTTCTGCGAGGCTTCTTTGCCCAGGCCCCGCTCACAGCGGTTGCCGGAGATGAACAGGCGCTCCTGAGCGGGCTCATGCTGCCTGAGGGCTTTATCGGAGGAGCCGGATGTTTTTGAAGATGCGGTCTTGGAAGGTGCTTTGGAGGACTCAACACCGAGAGCCCTTGCGGCCTTCTCCGCGGTCTCCAGAGCAGTGTCTCTGGCTTTTCCGGCTGTCTCGAGGGCAGTGTTCCGGGCGCGCTCAGCAGTCTCGAGAGCAGTGCTTCGGGCCTGGCTGGCTCTTTCCAGCGCAGTCTCCCTGGCGTGTTCCGCCGCCTCACCGATCGGGCTTTCACCTATGGTCTTAGCGGCGCGGCCGGCAGCTCCGCCGATCGTGCTCTCTTCAATAGCCCTGGCGGCGCGCTCCGCAGTCTCGCGGGCGGTAGTTCTGGCATGTTCTGCGGTCTCCAGAGCGGTATCTCTGGCATGTCCGGCGGTCTCCATGGCGGTGTCCCGTGCATGTTCTGCCGCTTCTCTGGCTTTTTCCGCTGCCTCACCTACGATCGAACCTTCGATAGCCCTGGCGGCGCGGGAAGAGAGACTGTCGGGATCTTTTTTTGAAGACTTCGGATGCTTTGTTTTTGAGCTCTTTGATGAGCCGGAGGACTCAGCGCCTTCTCCGGTTACGGGCACACGGTCCTCGAAGGCGGACTCTTCGCTGTCACCTCTAAGGAAGTGGTTGATCGTCAGTCTGCAGTTGTTGGTGCAGCGTCCGCAGGTCGTCAGTGTTGTCTCGAACTGCAGGTTTTCAATCTCGTCAAAGGAGAGCATGGTGGTCTTCTGCCTGCCATCGTAGCGCTCGCGGGCGATGAGGGCAGCGCCGAAGGCACCCATGATACCGGCGATATCGGGTCTGGTGACCTGTCCGCCCGAAATTGTCTCCACACTGCGCAGAACGGCGTCGTTGTAGAAGGTTCCGCCCTGGACGACAATATTTTTGCCAAGCTGGGAAGCATCCGACACCTTGATGACCTTGAAGAGGGCATTTTTGATGACAGAATAGGCGAGCCCCGCCGAGATATCCGAGACATCCGCGCCCTCTTTCTGGGCCTGCTTGACGCGGGAATTCATAAAGACGGTGCAGCGCGTGCCCAGATCGATCGGGTGCTTGGCGAAGAGGGCCGTCTTTGCGAAATCCTCCACGGAAAAAGCCAGTGATTTGGCAAAAGTCTCAATAAAAGATCCGCAGCCTGAAGAGCAGGCCTCGTTGAGCAGGACATTGTCGACCGCGTGGTTTTTAATGCGGATACATTTCATGTCCTGGCCGCCAATGTCCAGGATGCAGTCTACTTCGGGGTCGAAGAAGGCCGCGGCATAGTAGTGGGCGATGGTTTCCACTTCGCCCTCGTCCAGCATGAAGGCGGCCTTCAGCAGGGCTTCGCCGTAACCGGTCGAGCAGCTGCGGACGATCTGCGCGTCCGCAGGAAGCAGGCGGTGCAGCTCTGTCATCGACGTGATGGCAGTCCTGACGGGGCTGCCGTTATTGTTGCTGTAAAAAGAATAGAGAAGAGAGCCGTCCTCCCCGACCAGGGCAAGCTTGGTGGTGGTGGAGCCGGCATCGATTCCCAGAAAGCATTTTCCGTGATATTGGGACAGGTCCGCTCGCTGCACTCGCGCCTTTTCGTGGCGGCGGCAGAACTCGTCATACTCTTCCTTTGAAGAGAAGAGGGGATCCATACGTCCGATCTCAAACTCCATGTGGAGCTTTCCGGACAGTCTTTCGGCCATTCCCGACAGGGACACGGAATTGTCTTCCTGCGCGTTCATGGCGCTTCCCATGGCGGCAAAAAGATGTGAATTCTCCACATCAATGGTGTGTTCCTCATCGAGCTTCAGTGTGCGCACGAAGGCCTTCTTGAGCTCGGGAAGGAAGTGCAGGGGACCGCCCAGAAAAGCCACATGTCCGCGGATGGGCTTGCCGCAGGCAAGTCCGCTGATAGTCTGGTTGACTACGGCTTGGAAAATGGAGGCGGCAAGATCCTCCCGTGTGGCGCCCTCGTTGATCAGGGGCTGGATGTCAGACTTGGCGAAAACGCCGCAGCGGGCCGCGATCGTGTAGAGCGAGCGGTAGCCGCGGGCAAAGGAATTCAGCCCCGCCGCGTCGGTCTGCAGGAGGCTGGCCATCTGGTCTATAAAAGAGCCTGTGCCGCCGGCACAGATTCCGTTCATGCGCTGTTCGATACTGCCGTTTTCAAAATAGATGATCTTGGCGTCTTCTCCGCCCAGCTCGATCGCGACGTCGGTCTTGGGAGCAATTTTTTCAAGGGCGGTCGATACGGCGACGACTTCCTGAACGAAGGGCACGTGGAGGTGGTTGGCGAGAGTCAGGCCGCCGGAACCGGTTATGACCGGATGCACGGTGACATCGCCGAGCTGCGCCAGGGCATCCTGGACGAGTTCGCGCAGTGTGCCTTGAATATCAGCGTGATGGCGGCGGTAATCGGCAAACATGATCTTGCAGGAAGCATCCAGAACCGCAATCTTTACGGTGGTGGATCCGATATCGATCCCCAGGGTGTAGTCTCTTGAAATCAAATTGGGAGCTCCTTTCAATAGAGTTATCAAACGGGGCAGACCCCGCTTTAAGTTTTATAAACAGAGAAAACAAGCCTGTCCGGCTGCGGCGCGAAAGCGGGCAGCAGAGAGCATGAACAGGTTTGTACATTTGGACTTGCGGAAAATGATAAGGTTATTTCACCGCAGGTTCTGATCCGCCGTACTTACCCGGTCTGTAACTCCCTGTTTTATAGACAGCTGAACACAGCTGTTTTGAGTGTATTCCTGAAACTGTAATTATAATAGAAGGGGCGTGAAAAATCAATCGCAGGCTGCTTGCCTGCGCGCTTCTCAAACGCATACGCCGCAGTTTACAATCTGACTGCCCGATGATAAAATGTTATCTACCTGAATCCGTGAAGTTGATTTTTTCAAAGGCTCGTAAAAGCCCATATTTGCAGTGTTTATCGTATGTTTTTGTCTAAGATAGTCATTCACCTGTCAGG
>CACYTU010000019.1 GCA_902777355.1 uncultured Lachnospiraceae bacterium
TAATCCCTGTAACAGGGGATAGAGGGTATGTGTTGACCCTGCGAGGCTGGTCAGTCTCGCGAAGCCCCGGCCGACGAAGTCGTCCGTGGGTACATCACATGCGAAAAGAAGGATAAGAGTTACGGCGATTTTATAGATATCCTTATTTCCGATATCAGTGAAATACAGCCTGTCTGACTACGAGGAGACGGGGAGGGCTCTCCGGAGACAGCGGAGACAGAGAACCGTCCCTTGTCTCTTTTCTCCTTGCGGAACTGTTTCGTGTGGAATTGTTTCGTAAGTTCTGACTGGAATCATGCAGAGTGATGTGGTAGAATGTTCATTGACTTTTGGAATAATGCGCCGGAGCCGGTACAGAACCGGAGCCGGCTGGAGCTCGCAGGAGCCAATCAGCACGAAAAGATTGCTGTATGGGAGGAGAATAATTATGAAGAAGCTTGAAGATTATATTCGCGTGATTCCGGATTTCCCTGAAAAAGGCGTTATGTTCAGAGACATCACCACAGTGTTCCAGGACGCCGATGGTCTGCAGATGGCTATCGACGAGATGCAGGAGCTGGTGAAGGATCTCGATTTTGATGTGATTGTGGGCGCTGAGTCGAGGGGCTTTATCTACGGCGCGGCTATGGCTTATAATCTTCACAAGCCTCTGGTCCTGGTGCGCAAAAAAGGAAAGCTGCCCTGGAAGACCACTTCTGTTGATTATGATCTGGAGTACGGCAAAGCGACTCTGGAGATCCACATCGACGCGATCAAGCCCGGCCAGAAATGTCTCCTCGTGGACGACCTGCTTGCGACTGGCGGCACAGTCAAGGCCGCAGCTGAGCTGATTGAGAAGCTCGGCGGCGAGGTTGCGGGTATTCTGGTCATGATCGAGCTCGCGGGCCTCAATGGCAGAAAGAAACTGGAAGGATATCGTGTGGACTCTGCCCTGACATATGAAGGAAAATAATTCCGGGCACGGCCCGGCATCCGGACATGACCGATGCGCGGCCCTTTATCAATGAAAATTCTGAACCCTGTGTTTTGCGGCGGGATAAAAATCCCCCTGCCGGAGAGCACAGGGTTTTTCATATGGACTTCAGCCTGCTTTGCATGTATCGGGACACTTTTGCAGGGATCTGATTACTGTAAATCACTGCAGTTCACTACTGTTTATCCGACAGCAGAACACTGTTTTCACCTGCTTTTTGACATTTCGCGGGCAGTTGATAACAATCGGTTTTTTGTCAGTTGTCAACCGTTTTTTTTTATGTCAGTATTGACATTGAGCTGATAAATCATTATTATTCGCTACGTGGCTTACGCTTTTTTACATAAAAACAGCTTCTGTCCGGAATGTTCCCGTCTCCGGGCGGTGCCGCACAGCTGCAAAGCTGTGATGAGCAGCAGCAAAAACAGAATCGCCTGGCTGCAAAGCTGTGATGAGCAGCAGCAAAAACAGGATCGCCTGGCTGCAGAGCTATGTTGAACAGCTGCAAAATATATGATCCGGCGGCCGAAAAAGAAACGATTGCAAAAGCGGGAAAAAAGCGTGATCAGTGAAGAAAAAGACTGCAGCCCTTGCCGGGCAGCAGTGGAAGACGGCAGAGCAGTGCTCCAGGAAGGAATTGAAAATAGTCATGTTTAAATATGCTTGTCTGAATAATATTTCCGAGAAGGGATTGAAAAAATTCACAGACCGTTACGAGAAAACCGAGGATCTGAGCGAGGCCAATGGTATTCTGGTCCGCAGTGCATCCATGCACGGCATGGAGTTTTCGGACCATGTGCTGGCTATTGCCCGCGCGGGAGCCGGTGTCAACAATATTCCGATCGATGATCTGGCCAAGAAGGGTATCGTAGTCTTCAATACTCCCGGGGCAAACGCCAACGGCGTCAAGGAGCTGGTTTTCGCCGGTATGCTTCTGGCTTCCAGGGACATTGTCGAGGGCGTTGACTGGGTCCGCGCCAACTGGAACAACGAAGACATCGCCAAGGTCGCCGAGAAGGAAAAGAAGAAATTCGCGGGGACCGAGCTGCAGGGAAAAAAGATGGGCATCATCGGTCTGGGAGCGATCGGCGTCCAGGTGGCAAATACAGCCGTCAATCTCGGCATGCAGGTCTATGGCTATGATCCCTATGTCTCGGTCGATTCAGCATGGCATTTATCCAGCCGTATCACTCATGTCATCCGCATTGAGGACATCTTTGATGTCTGCGACTATATCACGATCCACGTGCCCGCGCTTCCCTCCACAAAGGGAATGATTGATGAGCACGCCATTGCCATGATGAAAACCGGAGTGATCCTGATCAATATGGCCAGGGATGTGCTGGTGGACGAGGAGGCGGTCGTCATCGCCCTCAGAGCCGGGAAGATCCGCCGCTATGTCTCTGATTTCCCCAACCCCACTGTTGCCGGAAGGCGCGGATGCATCACGACCCCTCATCTTGGGGCATCCACAGAAGAGGCGGAGGACAACTGCGCGGTCATGGCAGTCGAACAGCTCTCCGATTATCTGGAAAACGGCAATATCAAAAACAGTGTAAACTACCCTAATTGCGATCTTGGAAAATCCGAGACCGGAAACAGGATTAGCGTTTTCCACGAGAACAAGGCGAATATGATCACCCAGCTGACCAGCATCATCGGCAGCTCCGATGTCAATATCGCCAGCATGGCCAGTAAGTCCAAAAAAGACGTGGAGTATACCCTTTTTGACCTTGATAACGCGCCTGCTCCCGAACTCCTCGACCAGATCCGCCGTATTCCCGGCGTTTACCGCGTGAGAGAGATCTGCAGGACCTGAAAAGAAACAAATCTTCAGCAGCTTTCAGCATTGTCTGATAACCGTCTCAGACGGTAAATTAACTCTCAGACGGTAACTTAAGTCTCAGACGGAAAATTAAGTCTCAGACGGTAAATTAATAAGTAAATAAGAAAAACAAAACCCTGAACTGCCGGTATGAAAATGGCCGGAGTTCAGGGTTCTTTTTTTATGACACGGTCTGTGCAAAGCGTTTTTCCGCCTTGCGGAGGACACTGACCGGTTGGAGGTCAGAGGGCGGCGTGGCGCCTCTGCCCTATCTGTATTTAACGCATGATTCAAGATTCATCTGCCGTGACTGATCGGATCGGCTGGATTCCGCAGATCAGTCCGGGAAACTGGCGGCGCTGGCTGACCCGCGTTCATGCACGTGTGACTCAGCGGTTATATTCCAGATACCACTCAGCGGATTCAACGGTGTTGGCGAAATAGACCTTGTTAAGATCGGTGCGGTCCAGGAATCCTTCCTCGACCATTTTTTCCAGCATTGCCTGGAGAGGCTTGTAGAAGCCTTCAATATTCAGTAGTGCCACAGGCTTCACAGTCCGGCCGAGTTTTTTCTGAGAGATGACATCCGAGATCTCCTCAAGAGTACCGGTTCCTCCGGGAAAAGCGATGAAGCAGTCTCCGAGTTCAATCATCTTTTCCCTGCGCTCGGAAATCGTGGCTGTTTTGATCATCTCTGTCAGCCCCTTGTGTTCCGTCCCGCGGTTCAGAAAGAATTCGGGAACCACGCCGGTCACTTCGCCGCCGTTTTCCAGGACGGCATCCGCGAGCGCTCCCATAAGTCCGATTCTGCCGCCTCCATAGATGAGACGGTGTCCTTTTTTGCCGATCCATTGTCCGAGAGCTTTCACTTCCATGAGGTACATTTGGTCGTCGCCCAGATTTGCGCCCAGAAATACTGTAATGTTCATGTTACTTTCCTTTTCCTTTCGATGATGATGATTGGATATTACAGAAAAATAATCGGATGACAGGAAGAATAATTCCCCGCAGGGCATGGATCGTTTTGTTCTTCATCGCACAAGACTCGGGAGCGGGGCTTGCGTCTGGAAAACCACGTATGTCCGGCAGATCGGAAAACCTGAGTGGCCTGCGTCTGCCGGTCGGCAGCCACATGACCGCTGTATTTATTATAGCAATTATTAGTGTGTCTCACAATCAGGATTTGCTTTCAAAACACGAACAAAACACACTCAAGAAACGTTTAAAACAGCCTCAATACAGATTCAGGATCACATAAAACGCCCATATAATATGCAGCACATATGCGGACCGGACGCAGTAACGTCCGCAGCCAGAACTCAATAAGGCCCGCAGCCAGAACTCAGAAAGGCCCGCAGCCAGAACGCAGAAAACGCCCGCAGCCAAAACGCGGCAACGTCCGCAGCCAGAACCCAGTAAGGCCCGCAGCCAGAACGCAATAACATCCGCAGCCAAAACGCAGTAAGGCCCAGCAGCCGGAACGCAGCAGCGCCGGGCTGGCGGGAAATACAGGAAATAACATGAAATAAAGGAAATACATGAAATACAGGTATATTTTCTTGAAAGTGCACGGATTCGTATTTTTCTGCTATAATGATTAGTGGTTTATTCTTCATGATAATCCCAGAAAGGACAAGGCTCAAATGGATACAATCGTAATCGGCATCGCCGGTGGGAGCGGGAGCGGCAAGACTACTCTGGCGGACACACTGGTCAGTTATTTCGGGGAGAATGAGGTCAGTATCCTCCGTCATGACAATTATTATAAAAGAAATGACGATCTCACTTATGAAGAGAGGGCAAAGCTCAATTATGACCATCCGGATGCCTTTGACACAGAGCTGCTCTGTGAGCATATCCGCCAGCTGAAAGCGGGCAGGCCGATTGACATGCCTGTCTATGACTATTCTGTGCACAATCGGTCGGAGAAGACCATCAGGATCCAGCCCAATCCGGTCATCATCCTGGAAGGCATTCTCATCCTGGCCGAACCCAGGCTGGTCGAGCTGATGGATTTCAAGATTTTTGTGGATACGGACGCTGATGAGAGGATTCTTCGCAGGATCATCCGCGATGTCAATGACAGAGGCCGGTCTCTGGACAGTGTCATCAGGCAGTATCGGGAGACAGTCAAGCCTATGCATGACCAGTTCGTGGAACCCAGCAAGAGGAAAGCAAATATTATCATACCCGAGGGGGGCAGAAACGAAGCGGCCATGCAGGTGATCGTAGAGCTGATCCGAAGCCGCCTCAGATGATTGTTTTTCAGCCGGAAGACCAGACGTATAACCGGCGGGATGATCATCCGGAGGTAATAGTTTTTTGCCAGGAAGAGACAGTCTTTTTGTTTTTTTTTACAGAAAGAGACAGTCTTTTTTGTCTTTTATAGTAAGAGACCCTGTCTGTGCCTGTTTGTGACAGAATGGACGGAATGAACAGCAGCTGTTGAGTGATGATAAAGGAGGAAGCAATGAAAAAGTGTACCAGAGGGGTGGCAGCCGCCCTGAGTCTGATCCTTTTGCTGTCTCTTGCCGCCTGCCGGTTTGTGCGTCCCGGTGAACTGACCGGGGGCAGCGCGGGTAGCGCGAGCGGCACCGGATCGAACATGAATCTGGACGTGGGAGATGTGGACGGAAGAGGATGGAAGATCGCCATGATCACGGACACCGGCGGCATCAACGACCAGTCCTTCAACCAGAGCGCCTGGGAAGGACTGCAGCAGTTGCACAAAGAGACCGGGGCGGAAGTTAATTACATCGAGTCCAAACAGAGCGCTGATTTCACGACCAACTTTGAGACACTGGTAGACAACGGAAACAGCCTTTGCTGGGCTATAGGTTTTGCGACCGCGGACGCTGTTGTGGAATCCGCCGCCGCCAACCCCGATGTTCACTTTGCCTGCGTGGACAATGCCTTTGCGGATACTCCGGCTAATGTGACCGGCGTGGTCTTCCGCGCGCAGGAATCTTCCTTCATGGTGGGATACATAGCCGCCGCGGTTTCAAAGACTGAGAAAGTCGGCTTCGTCGGAGGCATTTCCAGTGAAGTCATCGAGCAGTTCCAGCGCGGTTACGAGGGCGGTGTGGCATATGCCAACCGTGTCCTGGGCAAGAAGGTCAAGGTCTTTTCCCAGTACGCGGAGAGCTTCTCCGATGCAGCCAAGGGAAAGAGCATTGCCAACAAGATGTTCACTTCCGACGGCTGTGATGTCGTCTATCACGCGGCGGGAGCCACAGGCATGGGCGTCATCGAGGCAGCCAGGGAAGCCGGAAAGTTCGCCATCGGCGTCGACCGCGATCAGGCATATCTGGCTCCTGAAAATGTCCTCACTTCTTCTCTGAAAAATGTCAACGTCGCAGTCATGGCAGTCTCCAAGCGCCACATCGCAGGAGAGGAGATCGGAGGAAATACGCTTTCGTTCGGCCTGTCCGACGGCGCGGTAGGCATCCCGGCTGACCACAGCAATTATTCGGACGAGATCTACACAGAGGCCCTTGAAATCGGCGAGAAGATCAAGGCAGGAGTCCTGGCTCCTCCCGCGACAGAAGCGGAGCTGGCCGAATTTGAGCAGTTCCTGAAAGACACTCCGGTCAAAGTGCTGACAGCACCCGTCAATGATCTTAGCGAAGTGGACGGTTTCGGGCACAAGATCGCCATGATCACAGATACCGGCGGCATCAACGACCAGTCCTTCAACCAGAGCGCCTGGGAAGGCCTGCAGCAGCTCAATAAAGAGACGGATGCCGAGGTCAACTATATCGAATCCAAGCAGAGCGCGGACTTTACGACGAATTTTGAGACCCTGGTGGATAACGGAAATGAACTCTGCTGGGGCATCGGCTTCGCCTGCGCGGATGCCGCCATGGAATCCGCGACAGCCAATCCCGATGTGCATTTCGCCTGTGTCGACAACGCTTACAGTGATATTCCCAAAAACCTGACGGGTGTGGTCTTCCGCTCGGAGGAATCCTCCTTCATGGTCGGTTACATCGCTGCCGCAGTCTCAAAGACTGAAAAAGTCGGCTTTGTGGGCGGAATCGCCAGCCCTGTCATAGAACAGTTTGAGAGCGGCTACACTGCCGGCGTTGCCTATGCCAACAAGAAGCTGGGCAAAAAAGTCAAGGTGGCCTCCCAGTACGCGGAGAGTTTCTCTGACGCTGCCAAGGGCAAGAGCATAGCAAATAAGATGTTCACCTCTGATAACTGTGACGTCGTCTATCATGCGGCGGGAGCCACAGGCATGGGCGTCATCGAGGCGGCCAGAGAGGCAGGAAAATTCGCGATCGGTGTCGACCGCGACCAGGCTTATCTGGCACCGAAAAACGTCCTGACCTCCTCGCTGAAAAATGTCAACGTGGCCGTGGACGAAGTCTCCAGAAGGCTGATCGTCGGACAGGAGATCGGCGGACAGAATCTCTACTTCGGCCTTGCAGAAAACGCGGTCGGAATTCCGGAGAACCACGAGAACTATTCGGATGAGATCTATGAGCAGGCCCTGGAAGTCGGTGAACTGATCAGAGACGGAAAGATCGTTCCGCCCGCCTCCATGGAGGAGCTGAAAGAATATCTGAAGACACTGAAATAAACGGACCTGAAACTGATTTTCCGCAGAGGATATACTCCGCGGATAAGAGAGGAACGGCAGGGCGCGCGGCAGCGGATCAAGCCCGCGCCTGCTGCCGGAGCTTCTACAGTATTAACGGAATGGAGGTAGACATGGCTGCTGAAGTCAGCAACAGATATGCTGTGCAGATGCATGGGATCACCAAGCGCTTCGGGTCCTTTTATGCACTCACAGACGTCGAACTCGATGTCGAGCAGGGAACCATCCACTCGATTCTGGGCGAGAACGGCGCCGGCAAAAGCACACTGATGAATATCCTCTACGGGCTTTACCGCGCGGACGAGGGAGAAATTTTCATCAACGGCAAAAAAGTCAATATCAAGAATCCCACGACGGCGATCCAGAACGGGATCGGAATGGTGCACCAGCACTTCATGCTGGTGGAGAATTTCACCGTCACTCAGAACATTGTCCTGGGCAGCGAGCCCCACAGAGGCATCCTGACCAACATGAAGAAGGCGCGTCAGGACGTTCTGGACATTGTTCAAAAATACGGGCTTGAGGTCAATCCGGACGCCCGCATCCGCGATATTTCCGTGGGTATGCAGCAGCGCGTAGAAATCCTCAAGGCGCTGTACCGCGGGGCGGAGATCCTGATCCTGGACGAGCCCACCGCCGTCCTGACGGAACAGGAGATCGACGAGCTTCTGGCGATCATGAAGAACCTGATCAAGGACGGGAAGACGATCATCATCATCACCCATAAGCTCAAAGAGATCCAGGCCTCCTCGGACGTCTGTACTATCATCCGGAGAGGAAAATACATCGACACTGTCCCTGTAAAGGGCATCACGGAGGACGAGTTGGCTACTAAGATGGTCGGCCACTCGGTCCAGCTGGTCGTCGAGAAGACTCCTCCCCAGCCCAAAGAGGTCGTTCTGGATATCCAGGATCTGTACGTAAAAAATGAAAAGGGTCTCAATGCCGTCAAGAATCTGAACCTGCAGGTCAGGGCCGGAGAGATCGTGGGTATCGCCGGCATCGACGGAAACGGCCAGCAGGAACTGACGGATGCCATCAACAATATCCGCAAGACATACAGGGGAAAGATCATTCTCTGCGGTCATGAGATTCAGAATCGCAATCCCAAGTACGGCATCGATCTGGGCATGGCCACGATCCCGGCTGACCGCCATAAAGACGGCCTGGTATTGGGCTTTTCCGTGTATGAAAATACGATTATTGAAAAATACCGTACCGATGAGTTCTCACCCAGAGGCAGGATCAACCGCAGGAAGATGAGATCCTTTGCGGAGGAACTCATCAAGGCATACGATGTGCGTCCCGATAACTGCGGGCCTCTGGCGGCAGGCGGTCTGTCGGGCGGTAATCAGCAGAAAATTGTCATCGGCAGGGAAATCGCCAATGATCCCAGACTCCTGATCGCCATCCAGCCCACCCGCGGTCTGGACGTAGGCGCCATTGAAAACGTTCACAAGATGCTGATCCGGGAGAGAGACAAGGGAGTAGCAGTCCTATTGGTCTCATTCGAACTGGACGAGGTCATGAACGTCTCCGACCGCATTGCGGTCATCTATGACGGTCATATTCAGCAGATCTTTGCTCACGGCACCGTGGACAACCGGACACTCGGACGAGTGATGGCCGGCGGAAAGCTTGAGGAAGAAGAGCTGAACAAGATTTCCAAAGAGGGCATCTATGAAGAAGCCCCTGAGGAGAAAGAACCCGAACCTGCTTCATCGGCATTTGCGGCAGCACCCACGGCGCCCGTGGCAGAGGCACCTGCAGCTCCCGCAGCAGCAGTTCCGGCGGCAGCACCTGCGGCGCCCATAGCGGAAGCTGTGGCAGCAGTACCGGCGGCAGCGACGGTAGCTGCAGCGGCAGCACCTGCGGCGGCAGAAGCAATACCCGCAACAGCAACGGCAGCGGCAGCAGCTGAACCTTCAGAGCCCGCGCCAGTACCCGTTCCGGCAGCCGCTGAACCTTCAGCGCCTTCAGCGTCGATTCCGGCTTCCTGGGCAGGACCTGCTTATGCAGAGCCTGTGGCAGTGGCGGCAACCGCAGCGGAAGAACCTGTTGTGGCAGCGGCAGAAGCTGCTGAACCGGCAGTGGAAACACCGGCGGATGCAGCTGTTGAGGCATTGGCAGCAGCCACTGCGGCAGCGGAAGTGCTTCCCTCAGCTTTTGAGGAAACAGAGCCGGAGACAAAAGCCCCTGCAGTGACACAGGCAGTGCCTGAGGTCAGGGCTTTTATGCCGGAATCCTCCGAAACCCCTGTGGCTTCTGCTGAGACCGTGGCAGATGCCGGGGAATCCGCAGCAGCGCAGGCCCCTGAAGCAGAAGCGGCAGCAGAACCGGCAGCAGTGGCGGCAGCACCCGCAGAAGCGATAGCTGAGCCTGCAGAAGAACCCGCGGCAGCGCCCGCAGAGGCGATAGCTGAGCCTGCAGAAGAACCCGCGGCAGCGCCTGCAGAGGCGATAGCTGAGCCTGCAGAAGAACCCGCGGCAGCGCCTGCAGCAGAAGCGGCAGCAGAACCGGCAGCAGTGGCGGCGGCTGAAGCAGTACCCGCAACAGCACCGGCAGCGGCCGAACCTTCAGAGCCTGCGGCAGCACCTGAAGAATCTGCTGAGCCTGCAGCAGCTCCTGCAGCTGAGCCTTCGGCAGCAGGCCAAGATATTACGGATATGAAGAAGAGCCTGGCGGACATGCAGCGTAATCTTGCAGAGATGCAGAAGATGCTGGAAGAGATGCAGAACCGCCTGGCCGGAATGTGATTGAAAGGGAAAGGAGGTTTACAAAATGGATCAATCAAGAAGAAAAGGCTTTTTTGACAACCCCTTTGTCCTGACGGTGATTGCCATAGCGCTCGGTTCCGGAGTGGCCGCTCTTATCCTTCTTCTGGCGGGATTTCCGCCCGTCGAATCGCTCAAGACACTTGTGACCAGTATGGTGGGGCGTCCCAAAGATATTTCCAGTGTGATCATCAGGAGCACACCGATCATCTTTACAGGCCTGGGCGTAGCTTTCGCGATCAAGACCGGTCTGTTCAATATCGGCGCGGAGGGTCAGTTCATTATCGGCGCCCTGACAGCTACTGTTGTAGGCAGTATGCTTGATTTCCCTAAGCCGGTCGCTATTCTGATGGTAGTTCTGTCCGCCATGCTGGTTTCTGCCATCTATGCGGGAATTGTCGGTGTTCTCAAGGCCAGGTTCGGCATTCATGAAGTAATCACCAGCATCATGCTCAACTGGATCGCTCTCTATTTTTCCAACTGGGTGTGCAGCCTTGACTTTTTCCATAAACCCGGCACGGTCGGCATGTATCCGGTCAACTATTGTACCTACACCATGATCGTTCCCTTCTGGAAGCGGACACCTGAAGGAATGGCCTGGATGGAACAGTATCCGATCCTCAAGGAGACCCTTGGCAGGACGGATGTAAACGCGGGATTTATCGTGGCTGTGATCGCCGCCCTGATGATTTCGCATCTGCTGAACCGGACCAGAAAGGGCTATGAGCTCCGCGCGGTCGGTCAGAATATCAATGCAGCCCGCTTCGCTGGTATCAATGTCAACAAGAGCATCGTCCACGCCATGATGATTTCCGGTGCTCTCTGCGGTCTGGGCGCGGCTCTGTATATTACGGGCCAGTCCCCTCACACAGTCAACACACTGTCCGCCTTTGAAAATGTAGGCTTCAACGGTCTCTCCGTTGCCTTTATCGCGTTCAGTTCCCCGATCGGGTGTATTTTCACGGGTCTGCTGTTCGGCGGCCTTCTCTACGGAGGAGCCGGGCTTCAGTCACAGATCGGTGCCCCGACCGAGATCATCAATATCGTGATCGGTGTCATCGTTTTCTTCTGTGCCCTTTCCTATCTGATTCCCCGCTTTATGGAATCCGCTTTCGGCGCCAGGAGAGCCAGAAGAGAGGCTAAGGCTGCGGCCAGAAGAGCGAAAAAGGCCGCTTCCGGGAAAGGAGGCAACAATGTCTGACAGAGCACTGCTTCTTCTTGGAATCACACTCATGTACTCCACACCTATGATTTTCGCGGCACAGGGCAGCGTTATTTCCGAGGTGTCCGGTGTTGTCAATATCGGTATTGAGGGAATGATGACGATCGGCGCTTTTGTCGGCGCCGCTGTCGGATATTTTTCCGGAAATCCCTGGCTGGGATTTATCTGCGCGGGACTTGCCGGAGCCTTATTCGGACTCATCCATGCTTTCGCGTCGGTGACCTGCAAATCCGACCAGACTGTCTGCGGTATCGCCATGAACCTGATCGGTCCCGGCCTGGCCCTTTTCCTTTGCCGTATCTTCTTTGAAGGCGGAACCCAGACGCCTCCGGTGACCAACAAGATTCCCAAGCTTTTCGCCAACGGGCTGGAGGGAAGCCTCAATAACCTGAATGTGGACATGACCACAGTAATCGCCCTGATCGTCTCCATCCTCATGTGCATTGTATTTTACGGAACCACCTGGGGACTCCACATCAGAGCGGTCGGCGAGCATCCCGGTGCCGCGGACACCCTGGGAATCAATGTCTACAAGGTCCGCTACATATGTGTGATCATTTCCGGCCTGCTTTCAGGTCTGGGCGGAGCAGCCATGACACTGGCGATCGTGCCCCAGTTCATGCCGACGGCTATCAGCGGCCAGGGCTTTATAGCGATTGCCGCGGTCATTTTTGGAAAATGGACTCCCCACGGAGGCTACTTTGCCTGCCTGCTCTTCGGCTTCGCGCAGGCTCTGACAGTCGTCCTGGGCGGCGGAAGCTTTGCTGTTCCCTCCGAGATCCTGGCCATGCTTCCCTATGTCATGACTATTCTCGTTCTCATTCTTTTCGTCGGACGCGCTTCGGCCCCCAAGGCCAACGGCGTTCCCTACAACAAGGGATCCAGGGTCTGAGCCGGCCTGACAGTGCCCTGAAATCGGGGTGCTTCCTTCCATGGAAAATACGGGTATAAGGCAAGACTGTAAATTATAATCGGACAGCAAGTATTCGTTCATGATCTGCATAGTGAAAACCGGAACCGCGGCGAATGCCGCGGCGCCGGTTTTTCGTGCAGTTTTGAGAAACTGTTTTAAAAGCCTTTTTCATGGGGACTGCCGGCCGCCGCGGCTCCCGGAAAGGCGGACCCCGGAAACGCGGATCCCGGAAATCCGGCGGCTCCCGGGAACTTAGTTGTTTTTGAGCCCCGGCGGCACCGCAGGCGTGTCCTGAAAGGAGAATTCGCTTTTGCGGAGAAGGTGCTTTTGTTCATTTTTTCCGCCAACATACACTGCAGGGTACCGGAGCAGGATTCTGTTTCAGTGCGCAGGCACGTTGACATGGAGGAGATAATGCAGGGTTTTGGAATTGTTTTTCTGACGGCGCTGATCTTCTGCGCCTGCGGCTTTTACATGTACATCTATTTTTTTTCACTTGGATACGGCTTTTCCATCGCTGCGATCGGTGCCGTTCTTCTTTTCATGTTCAGGGGGACGGTCTCGGCAGGAACCGCTGCCCAGTGTCTTCTTTTTATCATTTACGGACTGCGGCTGGGCGGCTATCTGCTCATCAGGGACCTCAGGAGTTCCTCTTATCGGAAAGTCCTGGATCCTGAGCTGAAACGGAGCAGAACCATGGGAATTGTCCCCAAATTGTCCATATGGATCAGCTGTGCCCTGCTGTATACCCTTCAGACTTCCCCGGTTCTTTTCAGACTGCAGAACGGGGACGGCACAAATCCGGCATTAACTGCAGGAGCTGTGATCATGTTCCTGGGCGTCGTGATCGAGACGCTGGCTGACTATCAGAAGTCGCAGGCAAAAAAAATCCGGCCATACCGCTTTGTGGACACAGGCCTCTACAGGATCGTGCGCTGCCCCAATTATTTCGGCGAGATACTTCTGTGGACGGGTGTCCTGATCAGCGGAATCGGCTCTCTGCACGGAATTGTCCAGTGGACGTGCGCCGTCGCGGGATTTCTGCTCATAATCTATGTTATGTTCAGCGGCGCCAGACGGCTGGAACTGCGGCAGGACAAAAGCTACGGGAAGGATCCGGAATATCAAAAGTATATTGCGACAGTTCCCATTATCCTGCCCTTTATCCCGCTCTACAGTGTGAAAAAGTATAAGTTCCTGGTGGCATGATTTGGGTCCGGAGAGACGGCAGCCCACGTAACTTAAACTTTCCATGCTGCCGCACAAACAAATGCTCAGGGAACATTAATATATCCGGAGAGACGGCAGCCCATGTAACTCCCGTGCCGTTGTACTGATAAATATTACGGGAACATTAACCTTTTCAGGGAGGAGAAGATGAAGGCTCTGAATCTGTACATTCTTACCAGAATCAGGGAGAGCGGTGAGTTTTCCCGTCTTGAAAATATTCTTTCGGGGAGAAACTGGCACAAGGAGTTCAGCGCCCATGAGGTGTCATCGCTCTGCACGCTGACGGACAGGCTGGTGCCTTTTCTGGAGGACAGGGACCGGCCGGCGGAGGATCTATGCCACGGCTGGGCCTCTTATTTTGACGGATTCTACTTCTCCTACACGATCGAGCACATCAGCAAGGAGTTCGATCTTTTGAAACTGTCGCCGGATGCCGGCTGTGTTCTCAATATTGAACTGAAGAGCGAGGCCATCGAGGAGGACCGCGTGCAGAGGCAGCTGGAGCAGAACCGCTACTATCTGTCTCATATTTCCAGGACCATTCTTTCCTACACCTATGTCATGGAAACAGACACATTGTACTGCCTCAATGACCACGGTTTTCTGAAAAAATGCCAAATGTCCGAGCTGGCGTGTGCCCTGAAAAGACCGGCGCTCCAGATGTATGTGGAAGATAATATCAATCAGTATTTCCGGGCACAGGACTATCTGATCTCTCCGGTCGGCTCACCGGAGAAGTATCTGACCGGCAGATATTTCCTGACCAATCAGCAGTCGGAATTCCGGAGGCAGATCCTGGAACTTCTGAGCGGCCGGGGCCAGGGCGGGGAAAACCATTCCCATTCTGCTGCAGGGACACAGAAGGATCCGGATTCCCTTTTGCATGCAGCGGAAGTACCTGTGATCTCTCTGACCGGATATGCCGGAACCGGAAAGACTCTGCTGCTGTTTGACCTTGCCAGAGAATTTTCCCGCAGGAGGAAGGTGCTTTTCCTGCACGGGGGAGAGCTCAAGGAAGGGCATCGGCTGATTGACAGGCGTCTTCACAAGGTGAGGATCCTGTCGGGGACAGATCCCCGGGTGATGGCAGGCCTGAGCGGCAGGACCATGGACCTCTCCGTATATAGGGTGATCCTGGTTGATGAAGCAAACCGGTTTTCTGCTGATGTGCTGCGGGGACTTCTTGAGAAAGCGGCCTTTTTCCGGATTCCCTGTATTTTTTCTTATGATCCTCACAGCCTGCTGGGACCCATTCCCCCCATGCAGGAGGCGGAGACAATCATCGGGGAAAGCGAGACTCTGCGCCTGGAACTGTCAGGGAATATCCGGATCAACCGGCCGGTTTTTTCTTTTCTGCGCACTCTCTTCCACCGCAAGGACCGCCCCGGTTATGTAGACTACAGCTGTATAGATGTTCTCTACGCCGCAGACCGCAGGGAGGAAAAGGTGCTGACGGCGTACTATCTGTCAAGAGGCTATGAGCTGATCAGAACCTCCCGTGAGAGCTTTGCGGCGGGGGAAATCATCAGCCGGGAATTTGACAAGGTGCTCATGGTCATGGACCGGCGTTTTTACTATGATGACGATCTGCGGCTGTGTGCCAGAGGGGAAAAGGAGGCTGCCATCACACCCCTCTATGAGGGACTCTCCCGGGCAAGAGAGAATTTATGCCTTGTGATCGTTGGAAACCGGGAACTGTATTCCCAGATTCTTTCGATCAGGATGCAATAACAATCTGTTTTACTGTGTGGTCCCGGTCAGGATGCGGTAACAATCTGTTTTACTGTGTGGTCCCGGTCAGGATGCAGGAGCAATCCTCATTTATAGCAGACAAAAACAGGAAACGGAGCAATCAGCAAAGCATACCGGGTATTGAGAAGACAAGATTCAACAGGGCCTGCAGAGAAGCAGACCCGGAGAAAAGAGGGATTATATGGAATTCAGAAGTGCTGCCCTGGTCGGAGCAGGGGCAATCGGCGGTTTTTTTATCAAAGGACTTTCAGAGGCGCTCGGCAGCAGCTTTTGCCTTGTGGCAAGCGGGGAGAGGGCAGACCGCCTCAGAAAAAACGGTCTGGTGATCAACGGGGAGCAGGTTTATTTTAACGTGTGTTCTCCGCAGGAAGCCGCGGGAGCGGACCTGATCCTGGTCGCCACAAAATATAATTCTCTTCCCGGGATTCTGGAGGATGTCAGGTATATGACCGGTCCGGGCACAACGGTGGTCAGCACTCTCAACGGTGTTGACAGTGAGGAGATTCTCGCCGAAGTCATCGGTCAGGAACACATTCTCAATGCCTTTATGATAGTGGCTTCCAGAAGAGTGGGGAACAAGGTGGACTATAACCTGGACGCGCAAGGTCTGATTTTCGGAGAAAAGGATACGCCTGAAAAAACGCCCCGCGCCCAGGCGCTGGATGACCTTCTCACAAAGGCGGGGATCTCGCATCGGTTCACTTCCAAAATCCTGACGGAACAGTGGCAGAAGTATGTGACCAATATCGGCAACAACCTTCCGCAGGCGATTCTGGGTGTTGGGTATCAGGCATATCTTGACAGCGAACATGTCCGCTTTATTCATGACAGGCTGCAGGATGAAGTCATACGCGTGGCAGCTGCCAACGGGATCAATGTTCATCGCGATGAAAACTACTCCGGCCGCGTGATCCCTGAGGCCAGATTCTCCACACTGCAGGATCTGGACGCCGGAAGACGCACGGAGATAGAGATGTTTGCCGGAATACTGATGAAAAAGGCGGCAGAGGCGGGAATCGAAGTTCCTTATGTGACATATACCTACCACGCGATCAAGGCTCTTGAAGAAAAAAATGAGGGCCTGATCCGCTGAGAAAGCGAAGATGTTTTCATTTGCCTTGAAAGCAGGGACGGTAATTCATTTTTGAGCTGCCTGGAAGAAGTGGCAGCAATTCAATTTTCATCTGCCGCGCAGCAGAGGTGACTGACTAAAGAGAAGGAACGGAAGAGCGGAGGCAGTCTGCAGGGATATGAAAGTGCTGATTTTTTTACTGATAATATTTGTGACCGCATGCATTTCGGCGGCAGTCATCTGTTTTCTGCGCACCCTGCTGATGCCCACCCGGAAATCCGATTATCGGCCCGAATTCACGGAGAGAGGGATGGAAAAGGAAAGGGCTGAGCAATACGCCCGAAAGCTGTCAGCCATGGTCTGCTATGACACTACTTCCTATCCTTTTTCAGACCAACACCCGGAGCAGCTGCAGGTGGAGCGGTTTCTGGGTTATCACAAGGTACTGGAAGAACTCTTTCCCCTGGTGCACCGTCATCTGGAAAAAGTGGAGATCTCAGGGAGTCTTCTCTATTGCTGGAAAGGCAGGGCTTCTGATCAGCCCATTGTTCTGATGGGACATCAGGACGTTGTACCTGTCGAAGGGGCATCCTGGGGAAGCGTCCCCGGATATAAAGCATCAGAGGGGGAGACAGATCAGACTCGGGAAGATAAGACACCCCCGTATATTCCTGCGGAAACCGCCCTCCGGCCTAAGCCGGACCAGGCAGAGCCCGTTCAGGAAGACGGAGATGAAAAAACTAATGTTTCCGACAATTCTGAGCAATCAGCTCCCGGATCCGATGGTGGCTGGATCCGGCCGCCTTTTTCGGGAGAAATCGCGGATGGAAGGGTCTGGGGGAGAGGATCGGTCGACACAAAGTGCTCCTGCATGGCTTTTTTCCAGGCAGTCGAGGAACTCTTGCGGGAGGGATTTGTCCCTGCTCAGGATGTATACCTGTCTTCCTCCTGTACCGAGGAGTGGGGAGGACCGGGATGCCAGGCCATCATCGACGAACTCGGAAGACGCGGAGTCAGGCCATGGCTGGTCTGCGATGAGGGCGGCGGTATTTACACAGATCCCATGCCGGGAATCCGCGGCAATTTCGCCATGATCGGAGTCGGGGAAAAGGGCCGCGCCAATGTGAGATTTGTTGCCCGCGGCAAGGGCGGACACGCAAGTACCCCGCAGAAGAATTCACCTATCGCCAGGCTGGCCGCCTTTGTCTGCGATGTGGAGAAACACAGCCCCTTCCGGAGCAGTATGGAACCTCCGACCAGAGCCATGCTGGAGGCACTTGCTCCGTCGGCATCCTTCCCGATCCGCCTGATCCTGCAGAACCTGTGGCTCTTCAGACGGCCGATCGAGCTGGTCACACCGCGGATCAATGGTCAGGCAGCCGCCATGCTGGGGACGACCATTACCTTTACCATGGCTTCGGGTTCCGACGCGGTCAATGTCTTTCCGCAGGAAGCGACGCTGGGTGCCAACATGCGCTTTGTCCACCATCAGGATATGAAAGAGAGCCTGGAAATCATCAGCAGGATCGCCTCGCGGTACGGTCTTGAGACGGAAGTGGTCCAGGGGGCAGCCTGTACCGGCAAAGTCGACTTTAAAGGCAGGGCCTTCCGCTATATCGAGGAAACGGTTGAAAAGACTTTCCCCGGATGTGTCACCAGCCCCTATATCCTCACCGCCGCGACCGACGCGGCATTCTACGATGCGGTCTGTGACAACTGCATTCGTTTCGCGCCTGTCATTTATGGACCTGAGGAGAAGAAGGGAATCCATGGTGTAAACGAGGCTCTCCCCTATGACTGCCTCCCGGGAGCAGTGGATTTTTTTAAAAACCTGGTCATTGGGCTCGAAGGGCAGGAAGAGCTTTCCCGGATGCCCGGCACTTGAGAAAGCATACTGATTTTGATATCGTAAAAGAGAAGATTATTAAAGAAAAATCGGAAAAGAAGAAGTGTAAAGAATAAGAGGTGCAGTTTATGGAAAACAGGAACGGAAAAGCAGCGGATCAAAGTCTTCGCCGTGACCGCATCAGAGGCAGTCTGATCGGAGGGGCAGCGGGCGATGCGCTCGGCTATGCGATTGAATTTGATCGTGAAAAAAGTATTTTCAAAAAATACGGGAAAAGCGGAATCACTGAGTATGAATATGAACCTTTCTCAGGTAAGGCGATTATTTCTGACGACACTCAGATGACTCTTTTCACCGCCAACGGCATTCTCACTGCCCTGACAGCGTCCCGTCTGAACGGAAGCCCGGTTCCCGCGCGCAGGGCGGTCACTGCAGCCTATCTGGACTGGCTCCGCACTCAGGACATGGCTTATTCATTACATGGGAAAAAGGAAATTCCCCATATTAAGACAAAGAGCACCTGGCTGGCGGATGTGACTGAACTCTACAGCCAGAGGGCTCCCGGCAATACATGTCTCTCTGCTCTGTACAGCCTCAAAGACGAGGGCCAGGCGCCGCTTGATTTTATAAAGACCCGCCCTAATAACAGCAAGGGCTGCGGCGCTGTCATGCGGCTGGCACCTATGGGAATGATCGAATGCGACGGCCCCGTTGAATTGATCATGCAGGAAGGTGCGCAGCTGGGCGCGATCACACACGGGAATTCACTTGGTTTTATCCCCGGGGCAGTGCTGGCCCACATTATCCACAGGATCATTTTCCCGGAAAAGGAAATGACCCTGAAGGAGATTGTCCTCGACGCCAGGGATACCATGCAGAGAGTCTTCAAAGAGGATGAGAATCTGCCTGTTATGACGGACCTGATCGACAGGGCTGTTTCTCTCTCGGAAAACAGTGACAGTGACCTCAACAATATCCACGCTCTTGGAGAGGGCTGGGTAGGAGATGAAGCTCTGGCCATCGCCCTTTACTGTGCGCTCAGGCACTGCGATGACTTTTCGGCGGGGCTGATCGCGTCTGTAAACCATAAAGGGGACAGCGATTCCACAGGAGCTGTCACAGGGAACATTCTGGGGGCACTGTTTGGATTTGATGCCATTGAAGAGAAGTGGAAAAAGAATCTGGAACTAATCGATGTGATTTTGGAACTGGCGGATGACATCTCAAAGGGATGCCCTGCTGACAGGGCGGCAATTGAAGCCGACGCCGACTGGTACAGGAAATATGTGCGCATGCAGTGGAAGCCGGACCAGAAGACCGGTGATGCCGGCGCCACAAAGATCCTGGCGGTCATGGGCGATATCACTGCCGATCAGGGGGTTGAGGCGATCGCCAACGCGGCCAATACAAGCCTGCTCGGCGGAGGAGGCGTGGACGGAGCCATCCACCGCGCGGCAGGCCCTGACCTTTTGAAGGAATGCCGCACCCTCAACGGATGCAGGACCGGAGAGGCCAAGATCACAAAAGCTTACCGCCTTCCCTGCAAATATGTCATTCATACTCCCGGCCCCATCTGGTATGGGGGTGACAGCAATGAGCGTGAACTTCTAGCCTCCTGCTATCGCTCCTGCCTGCAGCTGGCGGTTGACAACGGGATCCGCTCGATCGCTTTCCCGTCCATTTCTACCGGTGTGTACTGCTTTCCTCTTGAAGAGGCTGCTGAGATTGCTGTCAAAACTGCCCGAAAGTTTGCCTCAGACCATCCCGGCAGACTTGATGTCATCAAATGGGTGCTTTTCGACAAGAGGACTTATGAGGCCTATAGGAGCAGAATCAAAGAATAAATGATAGAAAAAGTATTTTTATGACGGAGATGATCGGAGAAAAAAGATGTCAGTGAACAGGACAATGATGCAGTATTTTGAATGGTATCTGCCCAATGACGGTCTATGGTGGAAACGCTGTGCCGCAAAAGCGGAAAACCTCAAAGGAATCGGAATCACCGATGTCTGGCTTCCTCCCGCCTACAAAGGGACATCGCAGGACGATGTCGGATACGGGGTCTATGATATGTATGACCTTGGGGAGTTTGACCAGAAAGGTACAGTGCGGACCAAGTACGGCACGAAGGAGGAATACATCGACGCGATCCGGGCTTTTCATGAGGTCGGGATTCGTGTTTTCGCGGATATCGTACTCAATCACAGGATGGCGGCAGATGAGGCAGAGGATGTGCTCGCTGTCGCGGATTCTCCGGACGACCGCACGCAGCAGGTCGGCGGAGAGCGCAAAATCAGAGTCTGGTCCAAATTCACCTTTCCCGGAAGGAAGGGGAAATACAGTGATTTTATCTGGGATCACCGCCATTTTTCCGGTACCGATTACAATGAATACAAAAAAGACGAGGGCCTGATCTACAGGTTTGCCGGTAAGCAATGGGTAGAGGACGCGGATCCCGAGAGAGGCAACTTTGATTACCTGATGGGAATGAACGTCGACATGAACAATCCGGAAGTCGCCGAGGAAATCCTCAGATGGCTTCTGTGGTATATCCGGGCTACCGGCATCGACGGCCTGCGCCTCGATGCGGTCAAACATATCAGTTTCAGCTTTTTCAAGGAACTGCTCTGCAAGGCCAGAGAGAAACTGAAGAAGGATCTCCCGGCGGTCGGAGAGTACTGGAACACAGACCTGGGCCGTCTGCTCTACTACCTCGATGAAGTGGACGGGACGATGTCCCTGTTTGACGTCGCTCTGCACTACAACTTTTTTAACGCTTCCCAGGCAGGCGGCAGCTATGACCTGCGGCAGATTTTTGACAATACACTGATAAAAGAGAGACCGGACCACGCCGTGACATTTGTGGATAACCACGATACGCAGATCGGGCAGAGCCTGCAGTCATTTGTGGCGGACTGGTTCAAACCCATCGCCTATGCCATGATACTGCTTCGTCAGGATGGAATTCCGTGTGTGTTTTACTCGGATTACTACGGGAATCCTGTAATGGACAGGCCCCTGGTACCCAATCTGGGCAAGATGATCAAGATCCGCCGCGGCTATGCCTACGGTGAGCAGGAGGACTACTTTGACGATCCCCATATCGTCGGGTTTGTGCGCAGGGGCACTGCCGACCACCCGGATTCGGGACTGGCAGTCGTTTTCAGCAATACAGATGACGGCCAAAAACGCATGTACATGGGTAAGGAGTGCGCCGGGATCGTCTATCGCGATGCTCTCGGATGCTGCCTTGATCCTGTAGTCATCGATGAAGAAGGATTCGGAATATTCTCTACTAAAGGGCAGAATGTCTCGATCTATGTGCGTGAAGTCGGATTCGAGTACCTGGTGGTAACAGAGTAAAAAACTATTCCGATTCATTATTTTTACTCCGGACGTTTTGGCCTGGAGCCGGCACAAACATCCCGGGATCCTTCACCGTTATAGCATGAGCGAAAACGGTGAAGGGTACCGCTCTTGCATATACAGTCTGCGGCATTCAGCCATAGGAACGAAAAATGAGAGACGAAACGAATTATCCTGATTTGGAATCTTCCAATACAGACAGACAAAGGCCGGCAGGCGGAAGGCAGAGATCCGGCAGCCCGGAAAAGCCATTTCATACACAGGACGCAGGGAAAAGAAGGGGAAACGGTTCATCCAACGGAATAAAAAAACTGTTTACCAGTCCTTTTCCCTATTTTTTTATGGCTATACTGCTGACCGGTATCCTTCTTTTTTATGGAAAGCAGGATGCCGTACAGACAGCGTCGGTCCGGGATGAAAACCAGCCTGCACAGACTCAGGACGGAAACCTGCAGGATGAATCGATGATTGAAACTCAGGAAGAAATTCCTCAGGAGGACATCCCTCAGGAGGATATTTCTCAGGGCGAAATTCCGCTGAACGAAAACCCACAAGGCGAAAATCTACAGACCGAAAATCTGCAAAACGAAAATCCGCAGTCCGGAGTCCCACAGCCCGATAATACGCAATCCGGATTCCCACAATCAGATGATCCACAGTCCGGAGTCCCGCAGCCCGATATTCCTCAGCCTGAAAATCCCCAGTCCGGGATTCCGGAGGGAGGCGCGCAGGCGGAAACTCCCGGCGAGAATCTCCAGGGCGGAGATCAGGCTGGAGATTCCCGGCAGGAGATTCCTGCCGACAACGTAAACCAGGGCAGCGAAAATACTGATTCCACAGACAGGGAGGATGACATCTCCGTACCTGTTCAGTCGATCACAATCACTGCGGGCACGGATGTCATGGCACAGGGCGACACATTGCAGCTCACTGCCACCGTATCTCCTTCGAATGCTGACAATACCGCCCTGCTTTGGTTTTCAGACGATGAGACGATCGCCAGAGTGTCCCAGGACGGACTGGTCACATCGGTGAGCGCCGGATATACCGTGATCTCCGCGGTTTCCAGCAACGGAATCCAGACCGATTTTCCAATCAATGTCTCTTCCTCCCGGAAAGTGATGACTTTGACTGTCAGCACTGAATGTACGCAGAATGATAAGGTGGGAAGCAACTGGACTTACAGATATCTGATGAACGGAACCCCGATCCATGCTGTCCAGAATATGATGGTTGAGGCGGGAAAAACGATCAGCCTGGAATCCGAGATCATAGAGCACGACGAACAGCCCGACCTGGGCTCTGCCGAGAACAATTATTATGTCAGACAGTCCGATCTTGAAGATGGATTTGAAATCAGGCAGGAAGTTTTTGTCCAGGAGAACAGACCCAAGCTGGCGGGTAATACGGCTTCCTTTGTTGTGACATATCGTTTTTCTGACGCAGTCGAGTGATCGGATCCGAACAGAGAAAACCCGGGCAGGATCTGAACAGATCAGGAAACGGGCAGGATTTGAACAGATCAGGAAACGGACAGTATCTGAACACAGGGATCCGCTTTTTTTGCCCGGTCTTAACGGATGATTCTGAATGCTTTTCCGGAAGGAGATATTGTCTTTTGGATTATACGAAAATGATTGCGAATTATCATACACATACCTGGCGGTGCAATCACGCATACGGGATTGAAAAGCAATATATCGAGAATGCAATCAGGGCAGGAATGCGTATTCTGGGGTTTTCAGACCACACTCCATATCCTTTTCCAAAGGGTTATGTGGGACCGGATAAAATGCTGCCTTCCCAGCTCGAGGACTATGTGGACACTGTTCTGCGCCTGCGGGACGAGTACCGCTCCGACATAGAAATCCACCTGGGCCTGGAGGCGGAGTACTACCCGCGGTTATGGGAGGGGCTGCTCCGTCTGATAGAACCCTATCCCATTGAGTACCTTCTTCTGGGTCAGCACTACATCCACAACGAATATGAAGGAGACCGCTATAACGGGAAACCGGGGCACGGAGAAGATGATCTGCGGCTTTACTGCAGCCAGTGCAAAGAGGCACTGGATACGGGCAGATTTCTCTATTTTGCCCATCCGGATCTCATCAATTTCAGCGGAGATCCGGCCCTTTACGATGATGAGATGACCGCTCTTTGCCGCTTCTGCAAGGAGCGCGGCATTCCGCTGGAAATGAACCTTCTGGGTGTCCGACAGGACAGGAACTATCCCGACAGACGGTTCTGGCAGATTGCCGCAAAAGAGGGAAATACCCTGATCTACGGAACCGATGCCCACTGGCCTGAACATGTATATTCTCCTGAAGTGATCCGCAAGGCGGACAGGCTTCTGGAGAGCTATGGGATCCCGCGCGACCGCCTGCTGACGACCCTGCCTCTGAGCGGCTCTGCCTGCTGACGGCCATGTCTTCGGGCGCAACCGCCTGCTGACGACTATGCCTCTGAGCGGTCCCGCCTGCTTATGACCATACCTCCGGGCGAACCTGCCTGCTGACAGCCTCGCCTGCTGACGACTATGCCTCTGAGCGGCCCCGCCTGCTTATGATCATACCTCTGGGCGAACCTGCCTGCTGACAGCCTCGCCTGCTGACGACTATGCCTCCGGGCAGAACCGCCTGCTTATGACCATATCTCCGGATGGGTCTGATGTCCTGGCAGGAACTGACTGTAGAAAAAGGAATTGTTAAAATGAAAGGCACCATAGATCTTTACACTGAACGCCTGATATTGCGCCGCTACAAAACAGAAGATGCAGCTGCGCTCCACCGCTTCTTCGGAATCGATGAAAAGATGTACGAATATTCCGGATGGAATCCTTACGCAACAGAGGAAATGGCAGACTCTGCCGTGAAACAGTTCATTGATTCCTACCGCGATCCGTCTTTTTACGGATGGGCAGTTGAACTGAAAAAAGACCCGGGATCTGCCCCGGAAACAGCCTGTGAGCTGCACAGTACCCGGAAAAGAGGTTCGCAGGAAAGCCCGGAGGAGGCAAAGGCCGCCGAAGAACCCGGGACAGATAATGAAAATATGCACTGTGCCCTCATCGGCACCGTCGGTGCTTATGACTATGATTCCGAAGCCGGAACGATTGAGATCGGACTCAGCATCCGTCCGGACTGCCAGGGGATGGGGCTGGGCACGGAGGCTCTCAGCCGCGTGCTTGCCTATCTGACAGAAGAGGAGAAGATCCCCTGTGTAACGGCCTGGTGTGCCGGCCCCAATATGGGATCCCGAAAGGCCATGGAGAAGGCCGGCATGAAGCAGTCTGCCTTTGAGGCGGATGCCCTGGAAATCAAAGACCGGGTATTTGACAAACTTACCTACGAATACAGACTTCCCGTCGATCTGACTTTCCGGACCCGGTGCGGAACTTTCAACTATCGTGTCGGCGCCGTCATCATACACGAAGGAAAATATCTCCTGATGAAGAATGATGAAGAGCCCTATTATTACACAGTGGGAGGCAGAGTCCGCTTCGATGAGACGACCGAAGAGACCGTCCTGCGGGAGGTGGAGGAGGAAATCGGCGTAAAGCTGGAGATCGACAGATTTCTTTTTTTCCAGGAACAGTTTTTTGACGGAAAGGTGACAGGCACGCACATTCATGAACTGGGTGTCTATTATCTGATGAAAGACAGCCCCCTTCTGGAAAATCTCACCTGCCGCTCTGTCACGGCGCGGGGAGTCGCGGAGGAACTTTGCTGGATCCCGGCCGGGGAGATCGGAAACCACTATATAGTCCCCGAGTCGGTCGCGGCCAGGCTGGCCAGTCTCCCTCTCCATCCCGAACATATCATTGAGATCGACGAGAGGTAAAAAGAAAGCAGTGTGCCTGTCAACTGCCCACGCCCGTAAGGAAGTGGGTTTCCGCCTATACCAGGCGGGGAGATGATATTTTATGAAAAACAAAGTGAAAAAAATCGGAACTCACACGTGGATCTTTCCGCTGAATTCCGCAAAAGACAGGCCTAACCTGGGCTATGTTCTTGGAGAAAATATGGCTCTTGCCATTGACGCGGGTCACTCCTCCTCTCATGTGGAGGACTTTTACCAGGCCCTGGAAAAAGAAGGGCTGCCCCTGCCGGATCTGACAGTAATCACCCACTGGCATTGGGACCACACCTTCGGTATGCACGCTGTCCATGGCAGGACACTGGCACGGCCGGAGACTAACCGCCAGCTGGAAGAGATCAGGGACCGCATTGAACAAGACGCGTCATATGGCAAAAAATTTCTCCAGAGCGACCCATGCATACGCAGGGAATATGCGGGCGGAGTCCCTCTGGCTGTCGTTCCTGCAACGGAAGAAGTGACAAAGGACATGATTTTGGACCTGGGCGGAGTTACCGCGAGGATCTGTTACGGCCAGTCCCCTCACACAGATGATTCCCTCCTGATCTACGTGCCCGAAGACAGGGTACTTTTCATCGGCGATGCCCAGCTGGGCGAGTTTCCTTCCTGGAGAATGGATTTCGATAAACTTGCTGCCCTGCGCGAACAGATCCGCGGGTTTGACGCCCGCGTCGTCATTGACGGCCACTGGACCCCCTATACAAAGGAAGAACTGCTGGCCGAACTGGTGTGACAGTATGCTGCATGAAGTGTTCCCACGTTCCGTTGTGTAAAATGGAAAAACGAAAGATGTGAGGCACCCGGGGAGGGCAGACCAATCAGGCTTACCGGGCTTACTATGAGAAATCCCGGCAGGGTTGACCCGGAACAGGATGACAGCCCGCATTTTGTCTATGGGAAATTCCGGCAGAGCTGACTGCGGAAAAAGAAGGAATCAGGAAATGACTGTATCGGATCATATTAACACTCTGGGCGCATTCTGCGGCCGGCGCGACCTGCCCCGGCTGTCAGCGGAGGCCCTTTTTGAAAAGTACGGGATCCGCAAGGCGGATGTCTTCGTCCTTTTCGGAGGAAGCATTCTGGCAGGGGGAGATGTCCTGGCACAGGCCATTCGGGACAAGATCGCTGACAAATATGTGATCGTCGGCGGTGCGGGGCACACCACTGAGACACTCAGGGAAAGGGTCCGTACGGAATATCCGGAAATGGAGACCGCAGGGCTTGCCGAGGCGGAAATCTTTCAGATGTATCTGCAAAGAATCCATGGCTGTCAGGCGGATTATCTGGAGACTGAATCCACCAATTGCGGAAATAACATCACCTTCCTGATCGATTTGCTGGACAGAAATAAAGTCAGTTGGAAAAGTATCATTCTCTGTCAGGACGCGTCTATGCAGAACCGCATGGATGCCGGATTGAGAAAATATGCTCCCGAAGGCACGACGATCATCAATTTTGCGGCCTATTCCGCCCGCCTGCAGGAGACGGACGGGCAGCCTGAATATACGTCTAAGATCCACGGAATGTGGGAGATTGACAGATACGTAAATCTGCTGATGGGAGAGATTCCCAGACTGTCCGACAACCCGAATGGCTACGGCCCCTGCGGCAGGGGATTTATCGCCCACGTCGACATTCCCGCGGAAGTCCTTTACTCTTTTGATGAGTTGAAAAAAATATACGGCGGGAAAACCAGGGCGGCTAATCCTGCTTTTGCCGACAAGCCGAAAAAATCTGATGAGGCCTGAGAGCGGTTCCTGCCTGCTTGCCTGCGGCGCCGGGCTTTGAGGCCACAGAGCGGCGGATGATGCATGAGCGTATGGAGGCTGTGCGCTTACAATGCCCTGCTGATGATATCTGCGAACAGACGATGTCAGCATGCTGACTTGCTGCGGCATGAATTGAAAATGCCAGATCTTTGTTCAGATGAAAAATTGTCGGGCCTTTGTTCAGTTCAGAATAGGAGAATAAGGGAGAATACAGATTGAGCAGAATTGCAGTAATTGATACAGAGACAACCTGGTCGGACCAGGTGATGTCCATCGGCGCGGTGGTTGCGGACAGCCGGGATTACCGGCTTGTGGACAGCAGATATTACCTGATCGACCCGGCTTACAGACGCGGAGGACTTTTTTCCAATGCTCTGCACGCGAGAGGGACACCCGGGGAAATCATTCTGTCCAGGCAGAAAACTGCAGCGGACCTGAGAGAATGGCTCTCTTTTCACGGTGTGGACGCTATTTTTGCCTACAATGCGCTTTTCGATCAGAAACACATGCCGGAATTCATGGATTTCCAATGGTTTGATATTATGAAGGTCGCGGCTTACAGGCAATTCAACAGCTCCATTCCCGAAACAATGCCCTGCTGTAAGACCGGGCGGCTCAAGAGCAATTACGGTGTGGAGAGCGTCTACCGCATGCTTTCAGAAAATCAGAGATATTTTGAGAAGCATAACGGCTGGCACGATGCAGTGGACGAACTGAAGATCATGGAGATGCTGGCGCTGCCCATCGACACTTATGAGGTGGCCAGACTGGCTGCCTGCAAGACGGTTAAATGAGTCGTGGGAACTGCCTTCCGGGGATTTCCAACCTGCGAAAGCCCGGGGCAGACGTCGCTTTAATCATATTTACGGAAATTTTTGGATGAAAATAATGGTCAGCTATATACGGAGATTTTCGGATGAAAATAATGGTCAGTGCCTGTCTCATAGGTGAAAACTGCAAATACAATGGAAAAAATAACAAAAATGAGAAGGTGCTGGCTCTTCTGGAGGGAAATGAAGTGATTCCGATCTGCCCCGAAGTGATGGGAGGCCTTCCCACCCCCAGGGTTCCGGCAGAGGTGGTCCGCGATGTGGTGACGACCAGGGACGGCAGAGTGGTGGACCAAGAGTTCCGCCGGGGAGCGCGGCTGAGTCTTGCCATCGCGCAGAGGGAAAAGCCGGATCTGATCATTCTTCAGTCCAGGAGTCCCAGCTGCGGCGCAAGGCAGCGCTATGACGGGACTTTTACGGGAACACTGATCGACCGGCCCGGAGTGACGGCAGAGCTGTTGATTGAAAACGGATTTCAGCCTGTGGATGTCGGCGATTTACCGTCGGACTGAGAAGACAGAAACCGTGTTCACGGTATTACAGACGCAGCCCGCAAAACAAAATCAGGGACATAAAAACAGGAAAAATGGACCAACAGATCATCAGAGACGCTTTAGAGTATATACAGCAGCTTTTTTGCCAAGATGCAGGAGGCCACGATGCGGAGCACACTGTCCGCGTATGGCGGACTGCCATGCGCATAGCAGAGCAGACCCCGTCCTGTAATATGCGGAGGACGGCGCTTGCTGCCCTCCTCCATGACGCGGACGATCACAAGCTCTTCATGACGGAAAACAATGCTAACGCCAGGTCTTTTCTGGTAAAGCATTCCGTGCCGGAAGATGAGATTGAAAGAATCTGCCGGGTCATCAATTCTGTTTCTTTCAGCAGAAACCAGGGCAGAAGACCTGATACAATAGAGGGAAAGATCGTCCAGGACGCTGACCGCCTGGATGCCATGGGGGCAATCGGAATAGCAAGAACATTTGCCTATGGAGGCCTGCACGCACGTCCGCTTGGAGAATCTATACAGCATTTTTATGATAAACTCCTGCTCCTCAGGGATCTCATGAACACTGAGGCCGGCAGAGAACTTGCGGAAAAAAGACATGCTTTCCTGAAAATGTTTCTGCGGGAATATCTGGAGGAGACCGGAGAGCCATGCCGCTTCAATTCATGACGGATTTCATCAGGTGTTAAAATGATTGATTCATCTATCAGGTGATATATCTATCCGGTGATTCATCTGTCAGGTTATTCATTTATCCGGTGATTCATCTATCCGGTGATTCATCTGTCAGGTTATTCATTTATCCGGTGATTCATCTATCCGGTGATTCATTTATTAAGTGATTTATTATTTAGGATTTATTTATTAAGAATTAATTTATTCGACAAAGTATTTTGATAGTAAGAGCATACAATAATAGGAGCTTAATAGTAAGAGTTTAAATATGAAACGGATGTAGTCATGAACGTTGAAAAAGTGACTTGGAGAGTAAAGCGGATACAGGAAGCGGACTATGGCTGTGAAGAGAGACCGGAGGGAGAGAAGACCAGAGTCATTGTGACTTTGACGGACGGAAAAAGTGGAATCAGGCAGCTTCTGGTCGAGGACGACTGGCTGTATGAACAGGGAATCGATGAGGGAAGCGAATGGCCTGAGGGCAATGGCCGGATGTGAACGCTTCCGGCAGCAGCAATACCGCGGAAAAACGGGTCTGATGTTTCGGGTTAATCCGGATGAATAAAGAAATTGAAGCACCGGGCCGGGGCAGCGATGAATGGATGTCGGGCCTGCAAAAAAAAGGCCGGCTTTGTGATAAAAGGGTAAAGGAACCGGCAGGGACAGGGTCAGGTGACTCAAAGAAAGGAGGCCAATGGGTTTTCGATGCGCAAACTGTGGAGGAAATATTTTATTTGACGTCGATTCACAGTCGATGAAGTGTCAGCACTGCGGAAGCATGGTTTCGCCGGACGAATTCGTAGTAAAGAGCAAAAGTCAGGGCGAGGACATTTCTGAGATGAATATGACGCTGTTCACCTGCAGCGGCTGCGGAGCGGAGCTTCAGGGAACAGAGGACTCGCAGGTCGGCTTCTGCCCCTATTGCGGCGGACAGAGCCTGCTGCAGAAGCCCGGCGGCGGCAGGTCAATGCCTGAGAGGCTTATCCCTTTCCAGGTTTCGAAGGACCACTGCGCGGATCTGTTCAAAAAGCACACGCAGAAAGTCCTGTATCTGCCCAGGGAGCTTAAGAACGCCGCTCACCTGAGGAGTTTCACCGGCATCTACATGCCTTATTATGAGTACGATGTGCAGCTGGGCCGTTCCAACATCACTGGGAAAAAGACAGTCGAGAGCACGAGCAGTTATGAGACCATCAACACATACCAGATCGATGCCTCTGTGGCCGGGGACTACTGCGGTGTCCCCTATGATGCCAGCAAATATTACGACGATGAGATCGCAGCCCGCTGCCTGCCCTTTGATATGAAAAAAGAGCGGTCCTTCAATGCGGCTTATCTCTCCGGTTTCTACGCGGACGCTTCCACTGTGCCGGCCGAGACCTATTACCGGGACGCCGAAAGGACAGCTTCGAGCGACATTGTGGATGAAGTGAGCGCCCGTGTATACCAGCAGTCGGGCATCAAGGTGGAAAAGGAAAAGTCCAGTGTTGAGGCTCACACAAGGGGGCACCACGCCACCATGTTCCCGCTTTGGTTTTTGACCTGGCGCAAGGATGAGCGTGTTGCCTATGCGGTCGTGAACGGAGAGTCAGGCAAGGTGGTCTCCGATCTACCGGTGGATATGAAGGCTTTCTCCTCCGGCTGCGCTGCCATGGCTGTGGTGATCTTTCTGCTGCTGGAAATTTTTGTCCAGCCGACTCCTGTGCTGACCTCGCTGGTGAGCATTTTGGCAGCTGCCATGATGGCGGCATCCATCCGCAGCAGCACGCGGCGCATTTTCGAGAAGGAGACCCATGTCTATGACAAGGGATGGTCGGGCTCAAAGGAACCGGTCATCACTGAAGCAGACCAGAACGCAAAGAAAGTGAAGAAGGTAAAGAAGTTCCTTGATATTGAGGGATATCCCCTCATGGCTTTCGCCATAATCGCCGTCACGGCCATTGTACAGCTTGCCGATATTAAATCCGTGACGGGCGTGATAGGGGTTGCGGCCCTCTTCTATGTCCTGCTCACTGTGATAAAAATACTGGGATGGCAAAAATCCCTTCCTCAGAAACAGCCGCTGCTTGCGATCTTCCCCGTGCTGGCTGCAGTGGCCCTGAACGCCGCCATCGTGATCATTTCGCCGGTCAACGATTTCTGGTATTATCTGGGGGACGCCGCCTGCATTCTGATCCTGACTGTCTCCTCGGTGTTTATGTTGCAGGTGTACAATATCGGAACGACCAGGCCCCTGCCCCATCTTTTTGACCGAGAGGAGGTGCAGTAACATGAAGAAGAATCTACTGACCTCCGGGATCGTGAACCCCTTCAGCCCAACCCTGTGCCGGGAGAAAATGCGTGAGGAAATGAAAAAAATAATCATGGCTGTGATTGCGGCCTTGATGGTCTTCTTCCTCCTGCCCCCTGTCAGCGCGGCTGCTGCCGGGACCCTGGTGGTGGATGACGGCGCGGACCTTCTGTCGGACACAGAAGAAGCCGAACTGATCCGGAGGCATTCCATCATCACGGAATATATGGATGCGGCTTTTGTTTCCACCGATCATTCAGATGGCTCTACCTCATCCTATACAGAAAAATATGCCATTCAGCATTACGGAAATGATCCCGCGATCATTTTCATGATTGATATGGATGACCGGGAGATTTATATTTATTCAAACGGAAGCGCTTTGAAAACTATTTCCAAAGCGGACGCCCGGGCCATCACGGACAATATTTACAAATATGCTTCGCGCGGCGAATATTTTAACTGCGCGGACGCTGCATTCAGCCAGATCTACACCAAATGCCAGGGCGGCCGTCTGGCCCGCCCCGTGAAACATATCACCAACGCGCTGATCGCCGTCCTGCTGGGCGTTCTGCTCAACTATCTGCTCACGGTCCTGACCAGGATCCCCAGGGCAGACCGACGCACCAGAGGAGATGTCAAAGTCAGTGTGACCCGGGAAATGGCATCCATGCCCGGAATTGCCCTGGCCGCGCCCATCGTTCTGAGCACCATCAGGCGCAGAAAGAGCAAGAGCTCCGGCGGAAGAGGCGGCGGAGGCGGCGGCCATTCCGGCGGCGGAGGCGGCCACGGTTTCTAAAGACAGGCTTCTAAATAGAATTGTTTCAGTTTCTCAAGAGGCAGCCACGGCTTTTAAAGGGGCGGCTGCAGCTTTTAGGAATAAAGACGTAAACATGAGTTGACTTTGCAAGCAATACATCGGCAAGGAGGTGAAAGATGAACGATATAATCAGAGCAATGGAAGAACGCAGAAGTATTCGAAGCTTTAAGCCCGATATGCCTGCAAAGGAGGCAATCAGCCAGATCATGGAAGCGGGTCTGTATGCTGCAAGCGGCATGGGAAAACAGGGTGTCATCACGGTTGCAGTCACAAATAAGGAGATGAGAGACAGGCTTTCCGAAGTCAATCGGCAGATTGGCGGCTGGAAAGAAGGATTTGATCCCTTCTATGGCGCGCCCGTCGTCATCATCGTTCTGGGCAGAAAAGATATTCCCACACATGTATATGACGGAAGTCTGGTGATGGGAAATCTGATGCTCGCAGCACATTCCCTTGGCCTGGGCAGCATATGGATCCACAGGGCCAAAGAGGAATTTGAAAGATTAGCCAGCGCATTCTTGTGACTTCAGTCATGAGTTAGCTGGCTTTCGTTTCCCCATATAAGGGAGTGTTCGAACTGCCGTGACCGGCTGT
>CACYTU010000020.1 GCA_902777355.1 uncultured Lachnospiraceae bacterium
CATAAAGGAGTTATCAGCCCAACAATGGGTTTATTTGTTGTACCCAAAATCAATTTGGATAATTTCTTGAATTTCCACTTGACTTTTTATTAGCAGGCTGTTCACGCCCTATCGAGGGCGTGAGCAGTAACTTGCGAAAATCGCATTCCAATGCGCTTGAGCGCGCGATTTTCGCCGTAAAACTCGGGTTTTCTCGCTAAAACCGCTCGAAAACACCTCGAGTTTCGTGCCAGCCTGAAAAGTAACATGCCGTCTTTATGTTTCTGACTAATCTTTTTTCTGCAGTAATTGTATTTACATGCACTGCTGTTCCTTCGTGCATGTAGGCATCTTAGCAGTGTATCCTTATCTGAACCTTAGAAAAAACAGAATGAGGAGATTATTTTTTCCGGGCAGAGAAACAGGGGAGAGACAGGGGAGAGACAGGGGACGGTTCTTCGTCTCTCCTCCTTTTGGGGAGGAGACGAAGAACCGTCCCCTGTCTCCGCTCCTTTTGGGGAGGAGACGAAGAACCGTCCCCTTCGTTCAGTCAAAAAAACTGCCCCGAACCGGACAGGCAAAGGCTGTCTGATCAGGGGCAGTAACTTATATCACTCATGAAAATCCGGCCGGCGGAATCGCCCGCAGGTTCATCACTTCTTCTCGTGGTAAACCTTCTCGGTATTGACGTTCCAGATATTGGAGCGATCCGGATTGCCGCTGCGGATATTTTTGACAGCCTCGAACGACGTCATCATGGAGTGATCCAGATTGTTGTAGCGGTGCTGGCCGTTTCGCCCTACACAATAGAGGTTGGGGATCTTGTCCAGATAGCGGCGCAGGCGGTCGATCTCATCGTAAGTGTCGAAGTAAGCGGGATAAGCCTTTTTGACGTGCTCAACATGGGAGTCGATCGCCTCGTCCTCGCTCCCGATCATGCCGATCTTCACCATCTCGGAGATTCCCATCTTCGCGAAGTCTTCATCGGACATGGTCCACATCTCATCGCCCTCGTTGCAGAAATACTCGAGACCGACCCAGACGGTGTGCTCGATATCTGCCACCATGTAAGGCGACCAGTTGTTGAAGATCTGGAAGCGGCCCATTTTGACACTTCTGTCATGTACATATACCCAGTTGTCAGGGACGATATTTCCGATTGTCGAAATACGGGTCTTGTTTTCCAGCTTGAGGCGGGGCACCAGGACACCGACAGTGATGTAATCGCGGTAGGGCAGTCCGGCTGCGATCTGCGCGGGCTTTTCGGGGACATTGTTCATGCCCCCCACCAGATCTTTGATCGGCATCGAGGAGATGAAAATATCACCGGTCTCTTCGAAAGTCTGACCGTCCCGCTCCCAGGTGACTCCTGTCAGGACACGGCCCTTGCCCTTGTGAATCTTTTTCACACAGGCATTCATTTCAATGCGGCCGCCCTTCTTGAGGATCTCCTCAGCCGTGATCTCCCAGAGCTGGCCGGGGCCGTATTTGGGATAGCTGAATTCCTCGATCAGAGAGGTCTCGACCTCTCCTCCCTTTTTTCCCTTGAGATGAGCAGCCTTGCTCACCGCGTCCTTGAGGACTGCCATCACAGACACTCCCTTGACACGCTGGGCGCCCCACTCCGCCGTCATCTGTGAGGGATGGCGGCCCCACAGGTTCTCGGTGTAGTGCTCGAAAAACATGGAATACAGCTTTTTGCCGAAGCGGTTGATATAAAAGTCCTCCAGGGAGACTTCTTTGCGCTTGTGCACCATGCTGCCCAGATAGCTGAATCCGGCTTCGATCGTCGTTCCCAGCCCCATGTTGGTAAAAGTCTCAGGCTTGAGCGAAATCGGATAGTCATAGAACTTGTTGTTGAAAAAGATACGGGAGATCCTGTTCCTGCGCAGCATGACCCTGTCCTCTTTCTCGGGATCCGGTCCGCCCTCGGTCAGCGTGCAGTCGCGGAAAAGCACCTTGTCGTCATATGAGGGCTGACCCTGCAGGGGCAGCATCTCATCCCACCAGGCGTTGACTTCCGGCATCTTGGAGAAGAACCTGTGTCCTCCCATATCCATCCGGTTTCCTTTATAATTCACAGTCTTCGCGATACCGCCGACCTGGTTTCCCTCCTCGAAGACCACCACTTCATATTCGTCCGGTGTTCTCAGAAGTTCATAGGCAGCTGTCAGGCCGGCAGGCCCCGCGCCGATAATGATGACTTTTTTCATGAGGTTTTCCTTTCAGGAGTATTGAAATTGCTCATGGATACCCGCCGCGCCCTTTCACGACCCCGCTCTCCGGAACATATGCGGGGCGGCGCCGGCAGGCGGATTTATCCCATGGGAGCCAAGAGATACTGTATTTTATAAAAGAGCTCGGGATTGAACCTGCGGACAGGAATTGCTATTCCGTCACTGAAGACACTCAGATAATTGACAACCACACAGAGGGCTGTCAGCACCAGAATGATCTTTAAATAGGCGAAATACCCATGTTTGTCTGTCGTTTCCAGAATCGTCAGGATCGCCAGGATCGCGGTCAGCATAAAGAGCCAGCCGTAATCGATCATATATCTCTGAGAAATACCTCCGATCTGCACGTCCAGTTCGACCAGAAGGGCGGCAATCCCGAAAGCGGTCGCCGCCAGTCCGAACACCTTCTGTGCCCGCATCTTTTTTCTGATACGGAAGATCCAGAAGCAGAACAGAGCCAGCATATTCAGGGCAAAAAATCCGCCGATCATCTTGTCCTTGAACATATATCCCTGAAATCCGGTGGTCACCTCGACGCCCGTGATAAAGGGAAACTGGGGCTCGATATGGAGCGGCTGGACAAGTTCCTGAAACAGGACCGGAATATTTCTCGTGATCGAATAGGTCTTTTTGGTCAGGTCGGTTACGGTCAGGTTGTAGTCCGCCCCGAAATCAAAGGGACTTCCGAATCTCGACTTGTTGAGGATCATCTGCAATAGTCCCACGGGGATAAACGGAAGGATGACCGCCCCCGTATTCAGCAGGCTTTCCTTTTTGGGGACGAAAAATTTTCCTTCGCGGATCTGCTCCCAGAAAACAGGGAAGGCCAGGATCACAGACAGGATCATGGTCGGTCTGCATCCCAGTGTGAGGGCGATCAGGAGCGATCCGATCACCATCCTCATCCTGTGGGGATTTCCTTTCCGGTCAAAGCTCCGAAGCCACAGTGCCAGTCCCGCGATTGAAAAGACCAGCCCGTAGATAAAGGGGACACTGTAGACCACCGGGAATGTGACCAGATAGATGACACCTGAAGCGAACACAAATGTCATCGCAAGCAGCAGGTAGATCCCGAGACTTATCTTTTTAAAATATTTCCGGACCAGCACATAAATCAGGTAAAACGACGCCAGCCATAACAATACTGCCATGCCCTGGACCGCTTTCCAGGTGGGCAGGGCTCTGCCTGTCACCAGCCTGACCGGAACAAAGGATAAAATCGCGGGTACTATACCGAAATAGACATAGTATCTGCCGTTATAATATGCCACGTCCCAGAGGACCTTCTCGTCATACTGATCCGCCAGGGCATCTCTCTGAAATCTGTCATAGGGGTTTCTCATTCTCGTGAGGTAGCGGGGCGGACGGATGTCCAGCCACGTGTGCCCCTTGAGCAGAGCTTCCGCATATAGCTCATACTCCTTTTCCTGATAGTCCCGCTCGTCACGCAATTCCCTCCACACAGTGGGGTCCGCCGCTTTCGCGGCAGAAGCCGTGGCAATGATATTGATGAGCAGGATCGCAGCCACCAGAAAGCGCTGCCGCCCCTCCCGCAGATTGAGGCGGGTCGTATAGACCCAGGACCGCGGTCCGAAAATGACCAGCAGCATGCCGATCAGCCAGATCAGAAGGACCCTTCCCGGATGGAAAAACAGGGGCACCCGGACATTGAGCCGGACCCTGTGGATATGAAGTTCATCCCCTTCCTCAGCGTTAAAACTGATTCGCAGGCTGCGGGTGGTTCCGGCGAAATGAAGCGTTACATACCGGCTCTCCGGCACACCGCTGACCACAGTCCTCCCCTGCAGACTTCTAAGATCCGCATTGGCACTGTCCGTGAAGAGAATCGTATAGTGGACATCCGGCGCAGCCGGGTTCACAACATTCAGATAAAGTGTATCAACTTTCTCGTTAATATCCCGCAGGCTCAAATAGGCCTGTTCCTCATCCGTGACAAGATATGTCCCGTATTCTGTCCTCTCCAGTCCATCCCCCAGGGAAACAGTAAAACCGTCCGGCTGCCCGCTGTCCGCCGACTCTCCGGAACCATCCTCTGGATCAGAGCCGTACGGCTCCGCGCTCCCTGCCGACACAACAGCCCTGTCCGTCATTTCCCTGCCGCCCGGGCTGTGCCAGTGGCCGTAATTGAAGAAGAAGAGTTCCAGCAGAATGCAGACCACAAGAATCACCGCTGCCCACACACCATATCCGGTCAGCATGGCACGCAGGGTAGCCGGCCGTCTCTGTAAATGTCCGTCTCCTCCAGGAGCAGCATGTTTCCCGGATTCCCGGCCGGAATAATCAGGATGCTCCTGTTCTGTTCCGTCATCCGGGAAAGCTGTGTCTCCGGTTTTCTCCCCGCTCCCGGCATCCGGAGTTTCCGCGAAGTCCTGGCCTGTCCCATCGGACGAGGACAGAGAAATACCCCTCGGGTTTCTGACTTGCTCTTCTGAAGGCTCATGAAAAAAAGGAGAGCCGCTCTCAAACTCATCTTCTCCGTACAGAGTTTCCCCGCTCATCCCTTCCGCGGAGTCAGACTCGATTATTTCATCATCTTCCAATTTATTGGCTAATTCTTTTAAACCAGGTATTCTGAATTTCATATGCACTCACATTCAATTGATACAGACCTTGAGCTGTCTTAAAGCTGCTGTCATAGGATAGCATTTTATTATAACATGTTTTCCGCTCCCATGACCACCGCCCGCCCTTTTTTTCCTCTTTTCCCCTTTTTGCTCTTTCCCCGTTACTGATTTGTCCAAGCCCCCTCGAAGGGCGCGGAGATTTTCCCCCACTGAGATAAATACAGCGGACCGCAGCCTGAACAGAGGGAAGATCTGTCTGCTTCCCCCTTCAGGCACAGTCCGCTTTTTTGCGTCTTCACGCCAGTATCATTTTTTATCAATGGATACCGTGACTTCAGATCATGTATAATCACTTCTCCGGTTTTTTTCCTGTTTTTTACTTCTCCGTTTTTCCACCGGCGTCTTCTGTTCCCGCAGAATGCTGTCCTCTCTGGCCCTGACCGGTCTCAGCGGCTCCTGTTCCAGCGCCCTTCTGCCCGCTCCGGCCATTCTCAGCGTCTTCTGTTCCCTCAGAATGCTGCCCGTTCTGACCGTTCTCAGCAGCTCCTGTTCCCGCAGCCTGCCGGCCGGTCAGGTCTGTCTGCTGAGGGGCAGTGCTCTGCGTTTCCTGCTCTGCCGTACCGGGAACCTGCTGTGACGGCTGTGACGGCTGCGGTGGCTGCGCAGGCTGCGGCGGCTGCACCGGCGTTCCTTCCTGAGACTGCCCGGGCATTAGATCCCGATGATTGTTTACATGGCGCCTAAAGAATGAATGTCCCTTTTTCCGGGGTTCTCCGGGCGTTTCGATACCCCCGGGCATTCCGGTTCCTGTCTGTGGTCCTGTAAAAGGATATCCGCCCCTGCTGTTCTGTGCGCTCTGCATTTTTGCCAGCATCTCCGCGCGGCGCCTGCGCGATCTGCCGGACAGTTTTACGATCGCGAAAATAATGATTCCGAGCATGATCAGGAAGGGGAAAGTCTCTACGATCCACAGAATGAGCTCCTGCCAGAATTCCACAAATCCGCTGATCGCCCTGTCGAAAGCCTGCTTCAGTCTCTCCCCGTAAGTATACTCGACGACTTTCTCTGAATACTCAAACACCTCCTGCAGGCTGATATATACAGTGGAAAAGTTCACATCCCGGTCCATATCTGAGAGCTGTGTCTTCTCATCGTTGAGCTCGCGCTCGACCTGGGTAAGTCTCTTCTCAACCGCGATCATCTCCTCCACGGTCTGGGCCTTATCCATCATTTTGAGAAGACGGTCCTGCTCGATCTCAAGAGCTTTTCTGGAGGCGTCGTGCGTCGCGTACTTGACACTGATATTGCGGGCATTGACAGAGGTGTCGGTCACCTGGCCGTCATTTTTCAGGTCCTCCATAAAAGCGTCGAATTTATCCGCCGGAATCCTGGCCGTGACATTCATATTTCTGCGTGCTCTGTCCCTGGACGATGCCGGCCGGTTCCTGTAATACCAATAGGGATCATCATTGGACGTGACTTCTTCCTCTATGAAGCCGCCGTATTTGGTGATCTTTTCGTGAATACTCCCGGCAGATTTCTCATACTCCAGAGACTGCAGCGAGATGCTCCCGGTGTAGACGATCTTGCGGCTGGAGGACTGGCTGCCCTCCGCGGCAGGACTGTCCGGATCCGATCCGCTGGTGCTCCCGGAGGCAGCTTCGCCTGTATCCGATGAGCCGTTTCCCCCGGCATCCGGCTCCACGGCACTCCCGGCACTTTCAGAGGCATAGAACATTTCCTCCTCCGATTCAGCGTCTTCCTCCGCGGAAAAATCTTTGCTCTGAGCGGCGGCATACTCCGGCTCCTCCGCACTCTCATATGACCCTTTGCTGCTTTTTGACACCCCGCCGCAGGCTGTCAGCAAAAATATCAGCAGTAAAACGCAGACAGCGCCCTTTTTCCGGATCAATCCGGAACGACCGCTCACCTTTCTATCCACCAGCTCTTTTTTCATGGTCATCACCTCATTCTATATGTCATTGCCTTTTGTCCGAAAATAAGAATTCTTCACTAAATATCATATGCCGCTTCTTTTCATCACTTAATATCATATGCGGGTTCTTTTCATCACCATAATATCATATGCCGGTTCTTTTCATATGGAAAGACGCAATCCCTTTATGGCGGTTACTGCCCGGCTCACAATTGCCTGACCCTCTATGGCAGGGGCATTTCCTCCGGTATGCCTCATCAGGGACATGGCGGCAGCCGCAGTTCAGCCCAGCAGATTAAGCAGGTCTTCCCTGCTGATCGTACTGCTCGCGATGTTTTCTCCAGAAAGTATGTCTTCTGCCAGCTTTTTCTTGTTTTCCTGCATCTCGAGAATGCGCTCCTCGATGGTGTCCTTGGCAATGAGTTTGTAGACCGTCACGACACGGGTCTGTCCGATCCTGTGCGTGCGGTCGGTCGCCTGATTCTGGGCCGCGACGTTCCACCAGGGATCGAAGTGGATCACGACATCCGCCCCTGTGAGGTTGAGGCCTGTGCCTCCGGCCTTGAGGGAAATAAGGAAGACCGGGACAGTATTTTCGTTGAATTCCCTGACCATTTCGATCCGGCGCTCCTTGGGCGTTGCCCCGGTGATCTTATAGTAGTCGATTCCTTCTTTTTTGAGGTCATTTTCAAGCAGTTCCAGCATGGATGTGAACTGGGAAAAAACAAGTGCCTTGTGCTCTCCTTCGATGACTCCGCGGATCAGTTCCATGCAGACCTCCCGCTTGGCAGAGCCGCCGTCGTAGTTTTCCAGAATGAGCGATGGATCGCAGCAGATCTGGCGGATTCTGGTCAATTCGGCGAGAACCTGAAGTCTGTTCCTGCGGAAATCCGACTCGCTCCTTTTGCTCATATCTGCTTTCATGCGGACGACCTGCCCGTCGTAGAGCTTTCTCTGTTTTGCTTCCATTCCGGCATAACGGACTTCCTCGAGTTTTTCGGGAAGGTCGCGCAGGACGTCCTCCTTGCGCCGGCGCAGGATAAAAGGCGAGACCATACGGCGCAGGCGCTGCATGGTTTCCTCATTTTCGAATTTAACTGCCGGCTGTTCAATGTCTGCCTGAAAGCGCGCATAGGAATATAGAAATCCGGGCATCAGATAGTCAAAAATACTCCAGAGTTCGCTGAGCCGGTTCTCGATCGGAGTGCCGGTCAGGGCGAATCTTGTCTGCGCGCTGATGAGCTTGACGGATTTGGCCGCCGCAGTCGTGTGATTCTTGATATACTGCGCCTCGTCGATGATCTCAAAGCGGAAGCTTTTTCCCTTGTAGGAATAGATATCCCGCTTCAAAAGGTCATAGGAAGTGACAAGGACGTCATATTTGTGGTATTCCTCAATGATTCTGCTCCGTTCTTTTTTCGTACCTGTCACCAGGCCAGTTTTCAGCTGAGGAGCAAATCTGCGCAGTTCCTCTCCCCAGTTGTAGACCAGAGAGGCCGGACAAATGACCAGGGATACCCTGGCCCTGGCCGGGGCGGGAAGGTCCCTGCTGTCCAGAGCCCGTCCATCCTGCACATCAGGAGAGTCCTTGGTATTCATGGTATTCATGGGGACCAGGGCAGCCCCGCTGTCCCCGGTGTCCGCAGCGGCCAGATCGCCCCTGTCTTCTCCGGCTTCCATGATTTCCAGGGCATCACGGCCGCCCACAGCATCCGGGAGGACCAGGGAGTTCCGGCTGTCCCCGCTGTCCGGGGCATTCTGCGCCTCCTTGTCCGACAGCAGGACAGTGATCACCTGAAGAGTCTTTCCCAGACCCATTTCATCCGCCAGGATCCCTCCGAATCCGTACTGATCCAGGGTTTTCATCCAGCGATAGCCTGCCGCCTGATATTTGCGCAGAGTGCCCCGCAGGGAGACAGGCACTTCATAATCCGAATCTTCGACAGTCTTGAATTCCTTGACCAGTTTCCTGAACCGGGTGTCGCGCTCGGCGTAGACATCCTGCATCTGCTCCAGCATTTTGTCCAGATAGAGTGCCCGGTAGACCGGGATCTGCATCTTTCCGCTGACAAATTCCTCCAGGGAGACTCCCATGGTCTCCATAATCTCCAGCAGCTGCTCGACTGTCTCGTTCTGGTCCAGCTTCAGGAAATCGCCGTTTTTCAAACGCACGAATTTTCGTTTTTTCTGATACTGATAAAAAATATTGAGCAGTTCTTCCTCCGAGAGGTCTTCCGAGAGGACCCGCAGGTCCATCAGATTGCTCTCTACGGAAACGCCCACGGAGAACTTCATGTGCCGGCGCAGGCCCAGCCTGCGGAAGGACTCGGTCATGCGCACCTCTCCGCAGCTCATCAGCTCCTCAAGTCCATAGGCCAGCAGATTAAACAAATGCTCCTCGTCCCCCTGCTCTATGATCAGCACGCGGAGTTCCTCAAACACAGTCGGAACATATTTGAGGATGAGGTCCAGGGCCTGTCTTTCCTTTTCTCTGTCCCGGTACAGTTCGATTCTGCCGCTCCATGCCATACCATCCACTATATCCAGGATCGTGTGGATCTGCATGCCGTAGTGCACATCCGGCCGGCACAAAACCACGCCGCCCTCTATATCGAAATAGAATACAAATACCGGGTCCGGAGGGAGGTAAGACTCCACGATCTCCCTGTCATATTCCACCACATCGACAGCCTCGCGCAGCTGAGGCAGGGTCCTCTGATAAAAATCCCTCAGATTCCTGCGCCCGATTCTGGCATCAATCTTTCCGCTGACCGCCGCCTCCATCAAAGGCTCGATTTTCTCTACCTGTTTCCGGTCGACACGGCAGAACTCCCCGTTCTCCTCGTCGATGAAATACGAGGCATCCCGTCCCTCGATCAGCCTGGGCACCTGTCCGGTAATGCGGACTCCCTGCAGGATCCCTTGCGCGGATGGCGAAAGCCGGCGCCCGGAGGTCTCCCCGGTCCCGGCATAAAAAGGACTGATCTCCACCTGAAGATCCATCTCCTTTTCGCAGAAGAGCAGGTCTACCTTCTTTTTTGTCTCCGTCATTCTCCCCCTCACATAGGACTCTTTATTCTCACGAAGGCAGAACTCCAGGCGCATTCCCTCTGCCGCTTTGTAAAAAGAATCCAGGGACTCCCCGTAAAGGGGGATGGCATCCGAAATCTGAATATAGCCATAGCCCGGCATATAGCCTCCGGGCATTAGTGTTTCAAAAACCGCCTTCCTCTGGCGCTCCTCCCGCAGGGCATCCTGCATGATCCGGTACCAGATCGCAGATTCCTCTGTCAGAAGGTCTTCTCTCAGACGGATCTTAGTTTTGGAGCCGAATGTTATCTCCTCTCCGGCTTTGACAGCATCCACGAAGGCACTGATCTTTTTGACTTTGAACATGCGCGTCGAGCCCACTCTGAAAGAGACCTTGGGGATACAGGCCCTCGCTGCCGTGGCCGACGGGGCGGGAACATCGATCACGGGCTGGATCCGCACAGCGGGAATCTCCAGATCCTCTGAGTCAGCCAGAGAAATCTCCCCCTGGTTAGACCGATCCAGCATGCGCATGCCCGACAGCGATGTGGCATCACCGGGGTTTTCCTTTTCCAGATAATCCCGGAGCCTCAGCAGAAGCGCCGCACTGTGTTCGCAAAGTCTGATCCGGTTCCCGGTTCTGCGCCTGGAAAAGTCTCTGAGACACTCCCCGTAGGGGCAGCTCTCCTGCAGGATATTGTCTGCGCCGAAGACCAGTGTCACATATGAGTAAATTCTGTCAAACCGGGCGGACGCTATCCCGATCATGTGCTCGCCTTTTTCCGTCTCCCAGGACTGCCTCTGGGGATAGCCGATCTTTACATTGAAATTTCTGAGCTCAGCACTCGCAGCGATCTTTTTTGCGCGCTCCATTGTCGCGGTGTCGATCTCCACAGATTTTCTCAGATGATCCCAGTTGAAATAATGATAGGGTTCCATGTGCATGGCAGGACGCATGGATGCTGTCACAGGCAGAGCGGCAGCTGTTCGGCCGGCTCTTTCTCCGGCGGCGCTTCCGCCGTCTGTGCCGTTTCCTCCGTCTGTGCCATTATCTCCATTTGTGCCATTACCGTCATCTGTGCTGGTTCTTCCGTCTTTGTTATTACCATCATCTGTGCTGTTTCCGTCCTCTGCGGACTGTCCGGGCTCATCCGCCAGGGCTGCCTCCATCTGACGCCGCTCCTCCTCCAGAAGTCCGGCGATCCCCTTTGTCAGCTCATTTCCCCGGGGCAGTTCCGAGGTCACGGTTTTTTTCCTGGCAGGCCGATCCTTTTTTTCCGCCGAGGGCTGTCCGCCTGCGCTGCTGCCGGGCTCTGTTCTGCTTCCGCTGCTGCGAGGTGCTGTTCTGCCGGACCCGGCGCTCCCCCGGGCAGCTTCGCCGGCATCTGCCCTTCCCTGGACAAAGAGGGGATAGAAATCGCTTTCAATGCGAAAGAGCGCGGCCGCCATGTGCTTGCATTTGTATCCCGAGGCGGCATAGGGACAGGTGCAGGACATGTCCTCCAGATATTCCATTCCCTTCTCCCACTTCGTATAGAGACGCACATTGTAATTGCGGCTTCCCCGCACAGCAACAGAATAGCCGTCCGATCCTTCTTCCGGCTGTTTTGCCCTGCCTTGCAGGAAATAGCTTTTCCCTCTCTTCAGGATCTCTTTATTAAAAAGTGTCTTCCAGTTTGCGCTCATTTTCCCTGTCTCCAAATAGCTTTCCGCCAAATCCGGTTCTCAGATCAGTTTCTCAAATCGGATTCCGTCCGTTTCATTAGCCGGCCTGATCATTTTCCTGCCGCGCCCTCGCGAGCTCACGCATAGTGATCCCGTAATCACTATATCCGGCTCCTCCGTTAAATTTTTTCAGGTATACAGAAAGCCGGTCCTTCCTGTGTTTCCACAGGAATGCCGGCTCTGTTTATCCTTCACAGTCAATGCTGTCTGTCACTATACGCTTTCGCTGTCTCTTTATGTCAAAAAATAAGGTCAGTCACCTTCATTATCCCTCGTATCGATTCCGGACACAGTAGACACCGCGGCCACGATTCCCATCAGAACCGCGATCAGCGCCATAATACCAAATGCAGCAAGACCAATAACCACTCCCAAATCCATATCTGCCTCCTTCACCGCTTTGCGGTGTGTTTCTGCTCACCAGCCGTTTACCGTTGCTGCTCCTTACTGATCACAGGATGACCAGCCTGCAGCCGGTAACAGGGTGTTTCACATTCCAAATCGATTTTTGGTTTCCAGATCAATCTTTGTATTTTTGGCCGATGGAAAACATCCTTCAGTTCAGCCATAGGCACTGTCACGCACCGGACAGCGGCGTGTCCGATACAGATAAGGCTGGTAATCATTTTCACATATAAACGGCGAAAAAACAACCGCAAATGTTACACGGGGCTGCGGAATATTTCTCCGGGTCAGAGCGCGGTGAGAGCCCCGCGGTTTTCTGCGGAATATTTCTCCGGGTCAGAGCGCGGCGAGATCCTCGCGGTTTTCTGCGGAATGTTTCCGCGGGGTCAGAGCACGGCGAGAGCCTCGCGGTTTTTCTCCTCATGCATGTGCTCCATGGCAAGTTCATCCTCGATCGTGACGGCACAAGCCCCATCCACAAAGTACTGACGGTACCATACCAGGAAGGTATATACGGTCCAGATGTGGCGGCTGTAGTCCTCCCTGCCGGCAAAGTGGGCATCCAGAAGATCCATCAGGGCATCCGTGTGGAAAAACTTCTCCGCCTCATTGCTGAGAAAGGCCTTCCTGACAATATTGTAATATTTTTCCTGGCGCAGCCAGATGCGGATCGGAACCGGAAATCCCAGTTTCTTTTTCTCCGCTGCTGCTTCGGGCATATACCGGTGGGCCGCCTCCCTGAATGCAGTCTTGGTGTTGGTGTCGCTGATCTTCTCGCTCAGAGGCAGATACTTGGCGACATTGAATACGCCGCGGTCCAGGAAGGGCACGCGGCTCTCCAGGCCGTGCGCCATGCTCATCTTGTCCGCTTTGAGGAGTATATCGCCCTGCAGCCAGAAATTGAGATCAATATACTGCATTTTCTCCGGGTCGGAGAGGGTCCGCGCCTTCTTGTAAAAGGGTGCGGTCAGAGTTTTGGGTTCGGAGTGCGGGGTGGTGTATTTAAGGACCTTGTTCCTCTGATTCACAGAGAAAACATTGGCGTTGCCGATGAAACGCTCCTCCACAGACCTTGCCCCCCGCATGAGGAAGCCTTTACCCTTGGGATGTCCGGGAATCTTCGACACCACAGCAGCCGCCGCCCTGCGCACTCCCGAAGGCAGCTTCTGGTACTGCTCTAAAGAGAAAGGTTCATGGTAGATCACATAGCCGCCGAACAGCTCATCCGACCCCTCTCCGGAAAGGATGACCTTGACATGCTTTGATGCCTCGCGGTCCACGAAATAAAGAGCCGCCGCCGAAGCGTCCGCCAGGGGTTCATCCATAAAATACTGGATCCTGGGAAATTCCTCCCAGTACTCCTCCGTGGAAATGATCTTGCTGTAATTCTCAATCCCCACTTCTTCGGACAGGGCCCTGGCGTAAGGGATCTCGTTATATTTTTCATAGTCGAAGCCAACCGTAAAGGTCTTCGCGCCCTTGAAATTCGCGGCCACATAGGAGGAATCCACGCCGCTGGACAAAAGGGAGGCCACCTCCACGTCGCTGACCATGTGGTAGCGGATCGACTCCTGCACAGCGCGGTCGATCTCGTTCACGATCCTCTTGTGAGTTGCCGCTTCCGCAGCCTTCTTCTCCCGGTCGGATTTTTCTGCCCGGAGGGATTTTTTGTTTTCCCCCCTGCCTGTCAGGGGACCGGCTTTTTTCACGGCACTCCTGAGGGCGCCGGCCGCCTGTCCGGCTGCTGAAGCAATCTCCCCCGCGCTTTCCTTCCCCTTGTTCTGGCGGGGAGTCAGCATGGGATCAAAGTAGCGTGTGATCCTGCTCTTTCCGTTTTTGTACACCATGTAGTGTCCGGCGGGAAGTCGATAGATTCCGGAGAAAAAAGTCTCGGGAAGAACAGAATACTGGAATGACATATACTGCTCCAGGGCCTGCACGTTGACTTTCTTCCGGTATTGGGGATACTCCAGAATGCTCTTGATCTCAGACCCGTAGACAAAGTTTCCGTTGATTTCCGCGTAGTAAAAAGGTTTGATCCCGAACATATCCCGCGCAGCAAACAGCTCCTGCTTCTGCGCATCCCAGATGACAAAGGCAAACATTCCGCGCAGCCTGTCCAGCACCCCGGTTCCGTATTCGCTGTATCCCTTAAGGAGCACCTCCGTGTCCGAATTGGTTCGGAAAGTGTGTCCCTTGATCTTCAGGACCTCCCTGAGTTCCCGATAATTGTATATCTCTCCGTTAAAAGAGATCACCAGTTTCCCGTCCTCTGTCTGCATGGGCTGGTCTCCGCCCTTCAGATCAATGATAGAGAGACGCCTGAATCCCATGGCGATCCCTTCATCCAGGTATTTGCCTGATCCGTCCGGTCCCCGATGGATGATCCGGTTCATCATATTGGTCAGGACCGGATCACGATCGACATCGTTTCCGGTAAATCCGCATATTCCACACATAATAGGATAACCTCCTGTCTCGCAGTTTCCCCTTCTATTCGCAGATTATGCGGATTATGATAGCAGATTTGTCCGGGATTGCAATGATATTAGCCATCTAAAATTCCGGATTCCTGTGATATTTTTGTGAACGGCAGGGACCTGGAAAAATTATTTTTTTATGGATGAAAGAATTTTATATTTTTTATGGACGAAAGGATTTGGTATATCTTTTCATGAGCGAAAGGATTTGTGTTAAAAAACGGGAAACCCTGCAGAAATATGAAGCCCTCCCTGAAAAAAGCAAAAAAAAAAAGAAATACAAGAGAAGGGATGCTGAACGGCTTCTTTACGCCTTTGTGTCCAACATCCCTTCTCAGGAATTCTTGTCCAATGGTTTGTACCTCCGTGTTCAATTATTTTCTGATTCACTGCAGGTCTCTTCTGCTTTATTTCCCTCCTGCATTTCTCGTCTGCAGATGGTACCCGGAATTCTTTTTCATCACCTTAATCGGGATGTACTGATTCACTTTTCACTGAAAAGATATGCAGATCCTCTGATCAGACAATCCGGATATTACAGATTTATTATCTTCTTCAATATGATCATTACAACTATCAGACCGTTACCCAGACATCTTTCGGAATAATCACTTCACAGGATGAAAAATAACAATCTTTGCTGTAATCTTTCGAAACATTCAACCGCGGGGGCTACATCCCGTCAGCCGGCTTCGAAAAGAAAAAATATATAAATCTTATTTGCAACCTGCCCCTTAACGAACTCTCTGCAAATATCGGATCATCTTTGATACGAACTTTATAGAGCTAAAACTAATCAGATAATTGGTCCGTACCTGCCTTTCCTGGATTTCAACAGTTCAGTCTCTAAAAAATACCTATGATAAAAATTCAAGTGTACTTCGGACTGTACCTCCTTTACCCAGATTTCTCAAGTTACAGTCAGATCAACGGGAATAAATCCTGTCAGATCTTATGGTTAATAAAATACTTCAAGACTTTGACAATTAACGGTTCTTCGACTTAACAACAGTTTCAATCGACGATCGTATCTGTTTATACCCGGGTAACGTCTATCGTTTTGATGTGTCTATTATACCATTTCCCATATAATTGTCAATAAATTTCTTTTAGTTTTTTAAATTGTATGAATTTCCAGAAAATATAGACAATTATTCATGTCCGCCGGATGTGCCCTCGGCCACCTTCCCGACGGCCGCCTTCCCGCTGCTTCAAAACATGCCGCTCGCAAGGCGGCACCCGAGGAGAAATACGCGGAGGCGTTTTCTCCGATGGGATCAGCAGATGTTTGAGCCGTCCCGCGGCACAAACATCCTGAGTAAAAAAAACGCTATCGAGCTTTTTTTTCACTCTTCTTTCAGGTTAAAGAAGTTCCGGAAGGCCGCCGGGGTCTGTCCGGTCTTCGACCGGAAATATCTGGTGAAATGAGAAGTGTTGACGAAACCGCACATCTCCGCGACTTCTGCCACAGAACAGGACTTCTCCGTGAGCAATATCTTGGCGGCGTTGACCCTGATATCCGCCAGGTACTCATAGGGGGTCCGCCCCGTTTCTTTCATAAATCGCCTGGAGAAGTAATGTCTGCTCAGGGCCACATGGTCGGAAATCTCACCGATCTGAAGGGGGCGCTGGTAGTTGGCGTACATGTATTGAAGCGCCTCTTCAACCGGCGGTGAAAGCTTCAGTGTTTTCTTCTCTATGATCCTGCAGAACATGGTGTGGATCATCATTGAGATCATGTGGTCTTTGGGAAAAGGGGATTCAAGTTCCTCCCTCAGGGAGTTTATCGTCTCCTTCAGGGATCCGCTCATTTTGAACTTATGCCCCCACTGTGAAGTGATCTGCTCGTAGAATGCCCCTGACGCGTTCCCGTTGAAGACCATCTCCCACTTGTCCAGATGGCTGCCGTCCGTGCGGTATTCGTGCGGTTTCCTGAAGTCCATGAGGACTGCTTCTCCCTTTTTTACTGTGTATTCTTTTCCCTCGTAATGGAGAATCATCTGTCCGTCCAGAACCCAGATCACAGAATAGAAATCGAGGTAATCTCTTTTTACCGAGTAGAGATTGTTGCAGATGTATCTGCTGCTCCATGCCACATAAAACAGGTTTTCCACTGCGAATTCAGTCGGTGTGTGGAAGGCCGCGCCCCTTGACTCAAGGATTCCCTTTTCGTTTAAAATCTTTATACGTTCTCTGGCTCCATGGTTCATGCTGTACTGCTCTTATCCTCCCTGTCGCTATAGTATGTTTCCTGACTGTCACAGTATCGCATCTGCTTTTTTCATTGCCTCATCCCAGGGTGCCGGTCTTCAGATCCGGTAAGGCTGAAGCCCGCTTATTTTCGCAAATGCGCGGTTTCCGGGTTCTTTATTCTCTTGTTTTTCCTGTTCCGCTTCTCTCCGTCTTATGTCTGTATTATAGCCTCCCCTGCCGGCTCCCGAAACAGATTTCTTTGTTCAATAGTATTCTGTATTTACTCTGCGTCCCGGAGTGCCCCGGAGTGTCCTGTAATGGACCTGCCGACCTGCCGGTCAGTCCGGGATACTTTGCTTTGAGGAAGCGGTCCCTGGAAAGCGGCTTGATCCGCATGTCCCGCTGCAGGCGTCCCTTCCTTCCCCGGACATTTTAAAAACCGGCGCATTCTCATGGCTTAAATCACGAGAATGCGCCGGTTGTACTTTTCAAGGACTCTGATGCTTCTGCTGAAGAAGACCTGCCGCTGGCACGGGACAGAGCATCCTGCACCCGAATACCGGCAACTCATCAAATCCGTTATTCCGTACTCCGGTAACTCGTCAGATTTGGTCTCCCGGAGACTGATCAGATCTGATAGCCTACGCTCTTGAGGTAGTCTACGCTGGCCTTGATGTCGCGCAGGGATGTCTCCTGGTTCCTGGGATCACGCTCCTGCTCGATGGTGATGTAGCCGCTGTAGCCGATCTCTTCGAGGGCAGTCTTGATGGCGGGGTAGTCCAGGGCGCCTGTACCGACAGGGCACATGGTCCCTTTGCCGCAGCCGTCGAAGAAACGGATGTGCTCGCTCATGACCTGCTCGTAAACCTTCTGGTCTACATCTTTGAAGTGGACATAATCCAGAACGTCAGCGTATTTCTTGAGATACTCCACGGGATCCATATCGCAGTAGTAGAGGTGGCCGGTATCGAGGCAGAGGCCTGCGATCTCATAGGGCATATCCTGCACATAGCGGGCGATCTCATCGGAAAACTCGATGTAGGTACCGGAGTGGGGGTGGATTACGGGACGGACGCCCCAGCTGTTGGCGCGCTCGCAGACTGCGCGGACGTGGCTCATGAACTGCTTCCACTCCTCATCGTTCATGCGGGGAGCGCGGTCTACATGGCCGGCATTGAAGTCACGTTCGTCGTGGCCCCAGTCCATAACTGTCATGTAAGGGGTGGGGAACTTCTGGCCTTCCATAACGGGAAGCTTGGGCAGCCTGGGATCTGTGATCAGCCTGCAGATATTGTCCACTGCCTCGAGGACAGAGGGCTGATTTGCGGGATCGACCAGATCGTGGAAAATGGTACCTGCTACGATTGCCAGCTGATTCTTCTCAAGTTCAGCTGCTACGACTTCCGCGTCGATGGGCATATAGCCGTAAGGTCCGAGCTCGATTGCAGTGTAGCCTGCCTGATGTGCTTCGGAAAGGACTTTTGTCCAGGAAGGAAGATAGGGATTCTCGGGATTATCTACGCCCCAGCTCGCCGGAGCACCGCAGATCTGCATAGCCATCTGAATTACCTCCTCGTATTCTCTCGTATTCTCTCAAATTCTATCACTTCTGTCCCTCCGCCAGGGCATCCGGTCACCCGGATGGCCGGCGGAAGTCATGTTTCGGTTCTTGTTTCGGACAGTTGTTTTGCAGTTGTTTTGCAGTTATTCTTTGAGTTTTTTCCTGTCTTTGCTCTGTCCTCAGTTTTGTTTTTTTTGCAGCCTCTGTCCCCACAGGGTTCTCTTTACCACTCTACCCAGACGCTGTTCTTGTTTGCGGACTCGACGCATTTCTCAAGCCACTTGACGCCCTGAGCGCCTGCCTCAACGTTGGGATACCAGAAGTCGCCGTACTCGCTGGTGTCCGCGCCGCTCATAGCGACTGCGAATCTTCTGTACAGGTTGCTCCATGCTTCGAACAGTCCCTCCGCATGGCCGCCGCCGATGCGGTCTTCCACGCGTGCTTCGGGATAGAGGTAACCTGCGCCGCGCTCCAGAGTGCGGACGGGCTCGCCTTCGATCTCATAGCTCATCTGGTTGGGGCGCTCGTCATCCCACTCGATGGAAGCCTTGGAGCCGACGATGCGGATCTTGTGGCCGTGGCGTGCGCCGCAGTTGATGGAGCTGGACCAGCAGTAGACCTGCGCGCCGTCCTGGACACACTCGGTGCCTTCCAGGTCCATGATCGTGAAAGCGTTGTCCTCAAGCTGACGTCCCTCGATGAATGCCTGCTTGGTGCAGAGGACCTTGCGGATCTTCATATCCGGGATCATTGCCTCGATGAGGTAGAGGGGATGTGTTCCGACATCGCCCATGGCGAAGGAGATGCCTGCCTTGGAGGGATCAAAGCGCCATTTTGCAGCGGGGTTGGTCTCCTCAAGCTTGACGTTGTATGCGCCGAAGGCGAAGCTCATGTTGATGACGCGGATCTGGCCGAGGTCGCCGTTCTTGATCATCTGGCGGGCCTGCTGGATCATCTGATGTCCGGAGTAGCCGTAGGTGACGCCGACGACGCGGTTCTTTGCCTTTGCAAGAGCGACCAGCTCTTCAGCCTCTGCATAGGTGAAGCAGACGGGCTTCTCGCAGACTACGTGGAGGCCTGCTTCCAGAGCAGCCTTTGTGATGGCGTAGTGTGTGCCGTTGGGAGTCGCGATGGAGACTGCCTCGATGCCGTCTTCGCGCTTGGCTTCCTCTGCGAACATGGTCTGATAATCGGGATAGCAGCGATCAGGATCAACGCCCAGTTCCTGGCCGAATGCGATTCCGCGCTCGGGATTGATGTCAAACGCGCCTGCGACAAGCTTGAAGTTGTTGTCGCGCTGCGCTGAAGAACGATGAATGTAACCAATCTGGCTGCCTTTGCCGCCGCCAACCATTGCCCAGCGAATGGAATGATCCAGTACCTTTGATCCGTTAATCATGATTTTTCCTCCTTAAGATTTTTGATATTCAGGTAACACCCTTGTGTTTCTCTTTGTTTTCTTTTTGTGCTGCCTTGACTTTTTTACTGTGTGCTGTTTTATTGTTTGTTTTTTTATTTGCTGTTTTTGTTTGCTGTTTTACTGTTTACTTTTCTTTTTTTTTACTTTGCCGACTGTTTGTAATGGTGTTTTTGGTGTCTTAGTGTCCTGTTGTCTTTGCTTCGTCTTTGTTCTTTTTGTTCTTTTTATTCTTTTTATTCTTTGTTTTTGTGCTTGTGTTTTTTGTTTATCTCCATCTGATGTCTGTATTATAGCCTCCCCAACCGGCACTCAAAAGATATTTCTTTGCTCAATAGTGTTCTGTTTTTGCCCTGTATTTGAGAGAGTATCGCAATGCCCCTGTCCTTTCAGGCAGACGGCGGTCCAGCCATCGGGACAGCCGGGAAACCAGCAGGCTCCCGACATAGCTCCCGGTACGGCAAAAAGCGGCGCACAAATCGTAAAAAAGCAGGAAATCAAGGAGTTTCAGGCGGTTCAGCATTGTTCCTGAGATGAAAGCCCGAAAGATTCCTGAGGGGGAAAAAAAAGAGCAGTGCCGCTTTCCGCACTGCTCTCACTCTTATGCACTCATCTTTTTCCTGCCGATCCTATTGTTTTGGTCTTGCCCTTTCTTCCCGGCTCCTGTGACCCATCCCCGCATAATACCTGCAGTTCTGCCCACAAGCCTCATTTCTGCTCCATTGGAAGGATGGAATCAGGGAAACGGGAGGTCCGGACAGGACAAATGAAGAGGCATGTCCCTGCCTTGCAGGGAACCGTATCCTCCTGCGGGCCCCGGATTGGAATCAGACCAGATACATTTCCTGCATAGCAGCCCTGTCCTCCTCTGTGACGCCCAGGCGGCCCCGCAGAAAGTCCTCCATGCTGCCGTATTTCTTCTCCGCCTCTCTGTAAAAAGACAGGATATATTCCTCATCCGCTCCGAAAAGGTATTTCAGGGACTCATCCGCCAGGGGGCTGTCTGTCCTCTCCTTCTTTTTGACCATAGCGGAGAGCAGGCGGATATCTTCCTCCAGGTGCACATTGGTCAGAAGGTAATCCTCGATGATCTCCTGCCTGGATACCCCCAGGATTTCCTCGATCAGGACGGCACCGATCCCCGCCCGGTCCTTTCCCGCCGTACAGTGCCACAGCACTGCCTTTCGGTGAGGCTGGCGCAGAAGCCGCAGAAAGGCCCCGTATTGGGAGACCCCGTATTCGCTGTTCACGAAGTTTGTATACATATGGCACATATATTCCCTGGCTTCTGCCGGCTTGTGCAGGAGCAGGGCAACAGCGGTCTTGTCCGCCTCTTCCTCCCGCGTTATTCCGGCGGTCAGATCCGCCACGATCGGGATGTGATGATATTCCGCTCCGGGGATTTCCGTATCAGGCTGACGCTTTATTTCTTTCTGTGAGCGAAAGTCAACAATATCGCTTACCATCTCTGACAGCAGCCCCAGATCGACTTCGTCCAGGCCCGACAGGTGGCCTGAGCGGATCAGTTTCCCATCCCGGATTTTCCTCCCGTCCCGGGTCTTCATCCCGCCCAGGTCGCGCACATTATTCAGCTTCTCAAATGGCAGAACTCTGCTTGGCATTATTGTATTTCCTTTCCTGGCATATCATCTAATTGCTTTCTTCCGGATCTTTTATGCTTTTCGGGAGAGCAGCTTATTCGCAGATTTCGAGTTACAGTACAGACCCACCTGATTCTTGGAGCGCCTTTTGTGCATTGCTGTAGAGGTAGGCCTTGAAAAACGCCGGTACTTGCTTTTTGCAAGCCCTGGCGCAGCAAAAAGCTGAGTATCCGCTGCGTTTTTCACGGAGCGGGAGCGTCCAGCCGAAACAGTGATGCACAAAAGGCGTATTGTTTTCAACATGGCCTGAACTGTAACGATTTCGAGTTTCCGGCTTTTGCAATATTATGTTTTATACTGCTTTTCAAAGTGCTATGATTAGTATATCCATTTACTTGCCCTCTGTAAAATACAGGATGGTCCGCAGAGCTGTTTCACAGATACTGTGGTTATCTGTACAGACCCGCCTGAAACTCGAGGTGTTTTTCGCAGCAATGCGAAACAGTGTTTTTTCGCGAAAAGCCCGGGTTCAACGTGCGCGCGGCACATGCGAAGCGTATTGGAATCGCCGCGCTCAAGTGTTACATATCCACGCCCTTCGAGAGGGTGTGGACAGTGACGCTGCTGCAGGGATTGCGCACTTCTCATTATGGATTTTCAGATCGTGGATTACCTGTCCTGTTTTTTGATCGCGGATTACCTTAAGAAAAACTATTATGGGCTCATCATGGAGAAAAATATTCAAGACTCGCTCGCGAGTCTTGCGCGATGAAGAATAAATCAGGGCTTTCAGTCCGAGAAAAGGAGCTGCGGGATGAAAAAACATATTATTGCCGCGCTGACAGGCGCGGCGCTGGTTTTGTCCTTGCTTACAGGCTGCCAGGGCAGCACGTCTGTACCGTCTGAACAAACTCCCCCCGCCGAAGCGAAAAAACCGGAGGAATTCGGCGTCTATGATATGGCTTATGTTCTTTCCACCAGAGATGAATATCTCGAAGTGCTGGAGAAATGCGTCCTTGAGTCCGCCTATGATAACTGCATCACGATGGAGGAGTATTACGCGGGCGAAGATTCAGAGAAAATGATCAGCTGCATCGAAAAAGCCAGAGAAGCGGGGAAGCAGGCTGTGCTGATTAATCTGATTGCCTCAGAGGATGCGCCCGCCTGCATTAAAGCTGCGGGAGACATGAAGGTCGTGTTCATCAACCGGCTGCCGGATGATTTCAGCATACTGGGTGAAAACGCCGCCGCGGTTTCCTCCAATGAATATGCCGCCGGTGTCTATCAGGGGCAATTTCTTGCCGAATACTTCAAATACATGGGAAAAGACACGGTTTCCTACGTTCTCTTGCGCGGAACCGAAGGTCTGGTCCACACGGACCTCCGCACAGACGGGGCGCTCGACGCTCTGGAGGCGGCCGGTTTTACCCTTGAGCAGGCAGCCGTCGTACACGCCAACTACGATCGGCTCACTGCCAGAGACGCCTTCGCAGACCTGATCCCCGGGCTGGAATTTGACTGTATCATTTCCAACAATGACGCCATGGCCCTGGGCGCGATCGCTTCGCTGGAAGATGCCGGGATCGATCCCTCATCCATCCCGATTGTGGGAATCGACGCAACGGAGGACGGCAAGAAAGCAATCAGAAAAGGGGAGATGGCCATGACTGTCTTCCAGAGCGCCTACGGACAGGCAAATGCCTCGATCATAGCCGCGATCAACATGCTGGAAAATGTGAATGTAGCAGAAGGAACCGAGTGCGATATCTCTTCCGAGAGTAAATATGTTCTGTACTATCCCTACGTACCAGTCACAATTGACAATGTAGACAGCATTGAATAATTACAAAGACAGGCAAAGGATCAGAGCCAAAGACCGGTACAGAAAGAATAAGCAGCCAAAACAAATTCAAGACCTGTTTGCGAGTCTTGCGCGCCGGATGAGGGTTGCAGCCAAAACAGAATAAATAGAAAAACAAACGCAGCAGCCCGCGATTTGTGAGCTGCTGCGTATTTTTATGACACCGTCGTGTTACATATTGTTCTGCCCTGTCAGCGGTCCATTTCTGATGGCCGGCAGGGCTTTTTATGCTTTTTCAGCGGCCTCGCCTGAAAGCCCGCGGAGCTTGTTCTGCCCTTTCTGCAGTCCGTCCTGATGGCCGGCAGGGCTTTTTTATGCTTTTCCGATGCTTTATCAGCGCTTGTTGCTGCGCTTCCAGATGTGCATCTTCTCTGCCTCGGCGATCAGCTGGTCACGGAAATCCGGATGCGCGATGCTGATCAGAGCTTCAGCAGTCTGCCAGGAGCTGAGACCCTTGAGGTTGACTGCGCCGTACTCGGTCACGACAAACATTGTGTTGGGACGGGCGTCAGTCACGATACTGCCGGGAGCAAGAGTGGGACGGATGCGGCTTGCAAGGCTGCCGTCTTTGTTCTTGAAGGTGGAGGACATGCAGATGAAGGTCTTGCCGCCCTTGGAACCGTAAGCGCCGAGGACGAAGTCAAGCTGACCGCCGGCTCCGGAAATCTGTCTTGTGCCTGCGCTCTCCGCATTGACCTGCCCGTAAAGGTCGATATCGATCGCATTGTTGATGGAAATAAATTTATCGAGACTGGCGACTCTGTCATAGTGGTTGACATAGTCGACGGAAGCGGACTTGATCTCGGGGTTATTGTCGAGATAGTCGTACATCTTCTTTGTGCCTGCGGCAAATGCGAAGGTCTGCAGACCGCGGTCGAAGTTCTTTCTGGCACCGGTGATCCTGCCGGCCTCTGCCATGTCGACAAATGCATCGACATACATCTCTGTGTGGATGCCCAGATCCTTGAGGTCGGACTCCGCGATCATCTTGCCGATGGCATTGGGCATACCGCCGATGCCGAGCTGGAGGCATGCGCCGTCCGGGATGCGCTCAACAACAAGTTTGGCAACAGCCTGATCGATATCTGTGGCGGGTGCTGCAGGCGGCAATTCATAGATGGGCTCATTATCTGTCTCAACGATCATATCAATATCATCAATATGGATATAAGCGCTGCGGTCACCGAGACAGATGGGCATACTCTCGTTGACTTCGACAATAACCTTCTTTGCCACCCCAATAGCAGCGTAAGCATGGCTGGCGCTGGGGCCCAGGTTGAAGTAGCCCTTGTCATCCATGGGACCGACCTGCATGATCGCCACATCGACAGACTTCACATTCTCAAAATAGTAGCGGGGAAGCTCGGAATACTTCAGATGGCAATAGAAGCTGAACCCCTTTGCGATCGCCTTGCGCTCGAAACCGGCCATATGCCAGCTGTTCCAGGTCATATGTGCTGCCGGATCCTCGATCTTGAAGATCTCAGGCTCTTTCAGCAAAATGCCGCCGTAGAAATTGACATCATAGAGATCCGGAAGGCGCTTTGCGAGCTCCCTGTCCACTGCCCTGGGAGTCGTGGCTGTCCACGCATAATCTACCCAGTCACCGGATTTGACCACCGCAGCAGCCTGTGCTGCGCTTACCAGTTTCTGCCTGTACTGATCCTGATAACTCATTTAGCTTCCTCCTCAAAATTCTTTTGTTTTTGATAACTGACAGTAACATATCCCCTGTAACAATCCGCTTATTTTGTAGATCAAAAAACATGTGCCTCGTCAGCTGCCTGATCCGCCCGCCCCGGGCCCCTGCCTGCAGGGTGAATACGTGATCCCGTGATACGGACTTTCATATATTCATTTTTTTAATATCCGCAGCGATTCGCATAGACGAGCCACTAAATTTATTATAACTTCAACGCTTTCATATAACAATGAGTGCACTTTTAAAACAACAATTTGCAGCCATTTTTTATAGGGTTTTTCTGCCGCCGGGCCGCCCTGCTTCAAAGGATTTCATACAGTGGCGGTTCCGGTCCCGGAAGTGTTTCACACTTGCGGGATTCCCTTCCCCGAAAAGAGGTTTCTGCAGCGGCGGCTCCGGTCCCGGAAGTGTTTCACACTTGCGGGATTCCCTTCCCCGAAAGGGGGGCTGCCCCAGAGAATTTTTCTTTCTCAGAAGGATTTTCTTCCTCACAGGTATCTCTGCACAAGCGCGTCATAGAACATGTTTCCGAATTTGTAGATCCAGCCTCCGTTCTTCCTGATTGCGTACAGATGCATATACCGGATTTTCTTTCCTTCCGACTTCTGCTTGGCATATTCGATCGCGAGTTTCTGCCGGTGTTTCTTCCCGTTTTCCGAAAGATAAGTCAGATATCCGGGGCCGAAATTGTAGGCCTGGATCAGAGCCTTGTCATCATCTATTCCCAGCTCGTCTGCCATCTGGACAAGAGCGGCAAAATAAATACAGGCCTGCTCTATGGATTCCTCAGGTTCCAGGGAATTCAGCTCCAGTCCCTTGGACTCGCTGGACTGCATGACATCCTCTCCGGTACCCTCGGATTCCACCATCATGATGGCCATCAGAATATCCACATACTCTTCGATTCCTTCTTCCTCAGCATATTTTTCCACCAGATCCCGATAGGCCAGAACATCTTCGGAGAGGGTACTGGTCGCCCAGGCCTTTCTGACCACCTGGCTGCCAGCAGCCAGAAGGATCAGAAGCAGTACGGCAACGACAACAGCCATGATCTTCTGTCTGCGGACCGCACGGGCCCGCCTTTCTCTCTGCATGGCACGCCTGTTGATCCTCTGCTGTCTCCTGCGCTGGTCTTCCTCTTCCTCCATCTCAAGGCGGGAACGGGCCCTTGCCTTCTCCTCGATTCCCGACACGAAACTGTCATGATCTTTGAATCGTCTTCCCGTCCGCACCTGTTTTTTAGCCGCAGATTTTTTCGCGGCTTCCGTCCTTTTCCCGGATCCGGTCTCCCGGTCCGCTTCAGGTTCTGCAGCGGATTGAGCCCTCCCGTCAGCCGGATCTGCTTCCGGCCCTGCATCCTGATCAGCGAACACTTCATCCCGAACCGCAGGCTCTGCATCCTGATCAGCGAGCCCTGCATCCCGAACTTCCGGCAGGGCCTCCGGGTTCTGAAGGCCTCCGGCCTCCTCAGGAATCTCAGAAATTTCCTTCATACGGGACTCTGCCGCTGTCCCGGCTTCAGCTTCCGGCTTCCGGCTTCTTTTTTTCTTTCTCTTTTTCGTATCTTTCATTCAGTTTCCCCATTCAAAACAGGGTTGATCAGAGCTCTGTGAAAAATTCCGCGGAAGATTCCTCACACATTTCATTGATGGCGGGAACGATCCTCTGAAAATGCTCGGTCGCATTATGAAGGTCCAATGCCTCCTGATCACGCCAGCACTCAATAAAAGCCAATAATCTGGGATTCTTTGTACTGACATTGATCGAATAAAAAACGTTCCCTTCTTCCGCAAGAGATTTCTCTACCAGTTCTCTGACTATTTTCTTAAAATCTTCAACCCGATCTTCTTTCACCAGTTTTTTTGCAACAATTTTAATCATGGTTCTTCTCCTTTTCTCATCCGGTCTGCCGTCTCAATTATTGTTGAATTGACAATTAAATTGCCGGTTCGTTTTCATCCTGCAGAGAGGAAGAAGAAGCCGCAGCAGGCTGCGGTGACTGATGACTGCGCGACAGTGGGATACGGGATAGTAAGCTTAATTCTGATTATGGTTGAGTCTTCACACTGGTACACGCGTAGTTCAGCGACTTATTATACCATATTTTGCACGCCTCTTGAAACAGCAACTTGGATTCCCGCAAGCCCGGTCCTGCGCAGGACCTGTCGTTACAAGTTACTCCCCCACCGGATTCGACGTATTTTTAAGAGCCGGAGCGCTCAAAAACCGGAATTTTACGGTGTTCGGTGTTTCGCGCAGCGAAACTTAAATCACCGAACACAACGTTGCTGTCGCAGCCTGGTCAGGGTGTGACGAGTAACGACCTGTAAAACCTGCAGGCCCTCACATCATCCTCTTTGTAATTCCCGGGACTTATGCCGGCATTGCTCAAGTCACATGTATTATGTGATGGAGGGAGCCTCTTTTTTTGCGCACGTATCCCGGGACTATTTTCTGAAATCACAGATATCACGCAGTGTAGAACAAAGCAAAAAAGTGCTGCATCAGCTGTACTTAAAAACAATACAGCTGCGCAGCACCTGCTTTTAAACATCTTTTAAACATAGGGTAAGGATAGTCCTGAACCGGATCAGTCTCTCTGAATCTGTCTGCTTCCGGGCAGGCACTATCTGCGATCAGTCCTCATCTCTGGTCACCTTCGTCTTTGGTCAGGCGCCGTCACTGATCAATCTTCGTCTCTGGTCAGGCGCCGTCACTGATCAGTCTTCGTCTCTGGTCAGGCGTTGTCACTGATCAGTCTTCGTCTTTGGTCAGGCGCCGTCACTGATCATTCTTCGTCTCTGGTCAGGCGCCGGATCCACTTGCCGCTGCGGACGCGCAGAAATACGGGAAGTCCCTTGAAAATCTGGTCGGACTGGATTGCCAGAACTACCAGAGGCACAGGCAGCTTCCACACAAAAGCAGTCAGAACTGACAGGGGCATAACAACTCCCCAGATGCTGATAATATTGAGCCACATGGTAAATGTAGTATCTCCGCTGCCCCTCAGGACACCGTTGCATACCGGCATCTGGTAGGACATTCCGACCATGACGAAGCACAGAACCAGAATGATCTGGTCAGCCAGCCGCAGCGCATTGGGCGTGAGGCTGTAGTGCGACAGCAGGGGACTGCGCAGGATAAAGAGCAGAAATGCCAGGACCAGTCCGATTCCGACGTCAACCACTGACAGAGTGCGGGCATCCGAGCGGATCCGCTGCATATTTCCTTTTCCGACCGACTGTCCCATCACGACCGCCGAGGCGGAAGCCATGGCGCTCACAACCACTTTCAGATACTGGTAAAAGGTCATGGCGACCGAGTTCGCCGCAATCGCATCGGAGGCGTCAGAGCCGGGAAGATGTCCCAGGATAGCAGTCTGCAGCGGAACCGAGACAGCCCAGATCATCCCCATGATGATGACCGGGACCGCCACTTTGATAAAATCGCCAGCCAGTCTGCGTTCACTCACAAGGAAGGACTCCGAGAAGAGCTGCAGCTGCCTGTCCTTCACGCGGACATAGAAAAATACGATCAGGAACTCCACTACCCTGGCGGTCAGGGTTCCGATCGCGGCGCCGCGGATTCCCATCTCAGGAAACCCGAAGTGACCGAAAATCAGTGTGTAGTTGATTACTGTATTGACAATCAGAGAGACCACGGAGATATAGAAGGATATTTTCACCGTTCCCACACAGCGAAGCGCCGCCATCAGGACGCTGGTGAGGATGAACAGCGGGAAGGTGAAAAGAATGATCTGCATATACCTGGTTCCCTGCTCGACAATTGCCGCATCTCTGGTAAAAAATCCCAGGATCCGGGTCGGAAACAGCGCACAGGCAATCGAGAAAAACAGTCCTATTCCCAGTCCCAGTTTCAGGGCCAGGCCCGTGATTTTGCGGACAGGGGACATTCTTCCCTGCCCGTAATACTGGGAGGCCAGAATAATAAGCGAATCACAGACAGTGATCGACAGCTGCTGCACCAGGAAGAAAATCTGGTTCACTGTCGCAGCGCCGGAAAGAGCCGTCTGCGAATAGCTGCCCATCATGACGTTGTCGATCATGTTGACACTGTAAGCCACCAGGTTCTGCAGAGCCACCATGACAAAGATTGAGAACAGAGATCTGTAAAACGATCTTTCCTGTGTAAAAAATGTCTCCCTTTTCTCCCCCATGATCATCCTCCTGTGTATCTTTCCAATGATCATCTTCCTGCCGGACAGCGATTCCTTCTTTCATAACATGCCGAACCACACCGGTGTGCCGGAATCATACTTGTGGCCATGGGCGGGTGCCCGCAAACATGTATGATTAAAGCACGCATTGCTCCGCGCTTTGGCGCTCCCCCTGAAATCAGGGGTATTGTATCACTATTTTTTCATTGAAAACAGATATAACCTTGCTGTTTTTTTCACGGGATTTGCCTTCCTTTTACGCAATTTTGCTTTTCTTTATTTATGATTTGCTTTTCTTTATTTCAGGTCTGCTCTTCTTCTTGAAATCTGCCTTTTCAGATTCAGAACTTTTTCAGTGCTTTGTTTTTCCTTTAGCGTGAGCGGCCTGACTTTAGCGGGATTTGCTTTCCGGGTTCCGGCAGCTTTCAGACAGTTTTGGACATTCCCTCGAAACTCCGCTATAATACCCTAATAAACAGATGGAAGAAAGCAGTGCAGGAGGCACTTTTTTTGAATATGAACAATACAGAACAGGAAAAAATATTTGCGGAGGAGCAGGCACATCTGCAGGATACCTTCGACAGATTGAAAAAAATGGAAAAGGACCTGGAGGAGAAAATACTCTCGATTTCCAAAAGAGCCGCTGAGGAAAAGCTGGACATCCGGGAGAATCTCGCTCTCAACTTCGACGGGGATTCGGACTCAATGGAGACCTACATAGAGTTCGAGGTCATGAACCATGCCATCGACCAGTACAATATCGACCGCGACACTTCCGAAGAAAAACTGGGAAGAGTGAAGCGGCTTTTGAAGGCGCCCTATTTCGCCAAAGTGCAGCTGCAGTATGATCCCGATGAAGAGCCGGAAGAATTCTATATCGGCAGCACCGGTATCTCGGAAGACGCTCTGGAGCCGCTTGTCGTTGACTGGCGCTCTCCTGTCGCGGAGACTTACTACAACCAGGACAACGGGAAGACTTTTTATACTGTGGAAGGCCGCCGGATCGACGTGGATCTGCTGCTGCGGCGCCAATACGAGCTGTCCGAAAATCATCTGCAGGCCTTTTTTGATACGCAGATCGCGATCGAAGATCCGCTCCTGATCCATTCGCTCACCCGCCGCAGAAGCGACAAGATGCAGGCAATCACAGCGACGATCCAGAAAGAACAGAACAAGGTCGTCCGGCACGAAAACGTCCCCGTGCTGCTGGTGAACGGCATCGCGGGAAGCGGCAAGACAAGCGTCCTGCTGCAGCGCATTGCCTGGCTCTTCTACCGCCAGCGCGACACTCTGCGCCCCGACGAAGTCGTCCTGATGACACTGAACCCGATCTTCCGCCGTTATATCGACCAGGTTCTCCCTGACATGGGGGAGATGAATCCCGTTTCTGTGACCTGGTCGGAATTTCTGGACATGGCGGAGGTTTCCCGCAGAAGGGGCAGAAGCAGCAGCGGCGCCGATTTCCGGACGCTGCCGGAGACCCTGCTTAAGATGGAGGAAAAACTCCCCTCCATGAGGCTGGAAGCCGATGATCTTCGCGCCATCCATCAGAAAAGCATCCGCGTGCTCTCAAAGGAAAAAATAGCAGAAGTCCTGGCAATGCACCCCGGCATACAGACCGGAGAGCGCCTGGTGCAGATCGCGGTCGACGAACTGAAAGAACTGGCCAAACGTGAGATCCGCCGCAAGGAAAGGGATGAAGATGAGATGCGTGAAAGCGCGGACCGCTCATTTTCCGGAGACGGAGAGGATGATCCCTACGACCAAAGTCCTTCCCGTCCTCGAGAAAGGGAGGGTTCCCGCGCAGAAGAAAATCGTATCCAGAGCCAGTACGGAGGTGCTTTCCAGGCGATCAACACCTGCCAGTGGCTGGACATCGACCGCATCGGATGCAGGCTGCTGGGTACGGAAAAACTCTCCGATCTGGAGTGGCTCTATCTGAAAATGCTGCTCACCGGCCAGAAAGACCTGCGCACAAAGTACGTCATGGTCGATGAGGTGCAGGACTATACGCCCGCCCAGCTGATGGTATTGAAAAAATACTACCCACGCGCCCGCTTTATGCTGCTGGGTGACGAATTTCAGGCTATCCGTGAGGGTTCCTCTTCCTTCGCCCAGATTCATAAAGTGTTCGAGAGAGAAAGCACCTCTTCAGGCAGGACCGGAAGGACTGTTTTTCCGTTGAAAGGCGGCAGGTTCAAAGCCGGCAAGAGCAGCAGCAGTGCCACGGCGGGGACAGACAACAGGAGCGCGGACGATAAAAACGCTACGGCTGCGGGAATGAACCAGTCCGCCCGGACCACGCAAACGGCAGCAGGCAGACCATCCGGAGTCACGGAGCTCTCCCTGACGACCAGCTATCGGTCCTCGCCGGAGATCACTGCCCTCTTCGCAGGCCTTCTTCCCCCCGAGAAACAGATTCTGGTCTCTTCCGTGCAGCCGCCGGGAAGCCTTCCTGTTTTCCATGTCTGCGAAACAAAAGAAGACTACGCGCAGAAGCTTGTCCGGTCAGTTCGCGAAGCAGAGAAGATGGAGGGTCTGACCGCCATCATCTGTGCCGGTTCACGGAGTCTGGAAAAGACCGCGGGAGTTCTCTCCGAAAACGGTGTGGATATTCCCAAGATACTCTCCGGCGGGAGAATCCCCGATGCCGGAGTCTTTCTCATCACCCTGGCCCATGCCAAGGGACTTGAATTCGACGGCGTGATCCTCCCCGACGGAAGTGACGGAACCTATCCCGATACTGTGCTCGCGCGCCACCGCCTTTACACAGCCATGTCCCGCGCGACCAGACGTCTCACCGTGCTGGCAAAAGGGTCACTGACTCCGCTTCTCAAGACACAGTGACAATAAATACAGGAATGCAGTGACAGAAATGCGTTTGCAGAATCACAGACTAATGAATCGCAGCCGCAGAATTGCGGTTATCGGATCACAGGCTAATGAATCGCAGCCGCAGAATCACCGTTACCGGATCGCTGCGTGAAGCCTCACACGACTTAAGTCGCGTGCTTCCTACTGCCTGCCTTGCGGCAGGTTCCCCTTTCGGGGTTCGGACTGCCTCTCCACCATACAGCCTGA